>NZ_JAJBZT010000048.1 GCF_020564625.1 Leeia speluncae | reverse complement strand
GGTGGCTGTACCGTTGAAATCTTTTGTCGGTACATAGGTAACATTCGCTGCCAACGTCGCATTGATTTGAGCTACTGTGCCGGTCAATGTCACGGTGCCTGTATCCGTTCCACTGATAGACGCACTACCACCGCTAACCGTCAGCGTGCCATTTGTCACGGCTAAGGTCACGGTCATGTTGCCCGTGCCGGCATCCACATCAGAAATACTTAA
>NZ_JAJBZT010000047.1 GCF_020564625.1 Leeia speluncae | reverse complement strand
AGATGGCCCAGTAATGGTTGGGGCAATTTCATCCACATCCGTTACTGTCACGGTAATCTGTTGCGTGCTGAAGTTACCCGCACCATCCACCGCTTTGACTGTCACAATATACGTATTGTTTGTATCGCTATCGGTCGGATTTTCATAATCCGGAGCGGCATTGAAGGTTAAGTTGCCACTGCTATCAATACTGAATTTGGCACCATCCCCACCACTCACAAT
>NZ_JAJBZT010000046.1 GCF_020564625.1 Leeia speluncae | reverse complement strand
ATCTAATGCTTGTTTTACATCCCCAACAATATCATCCGGGTGTTCAATCCCGATCGCGTAACGCACCAAGTTCACCGGGATGCCGGCGACTTTCATTTGTTCTGGGGTTAACGTACCTGCCCACATGGCGGCTGCGTGAATGACTAGCGAATCTACTCCGCCAAGGCTTGGTGCGTTGACGGGCAGTTTCATCAGCGATACCAGTCGACTGGCGTCTGCGTA
>NZ_JAJBZT010000045.1 GCF_020564625.1 Leeia speluncae | reverse complement strand
CGCGGCTATCTAGGTGGGGGTAACACTGCCCGTAACACCACGATTGTGCGTTCTAACTACCTGTGGGACGAAGCGTCGCAGCTATACGAACACAGTATGAAACTGTGGGAAGGTTTATCCGAAGACATTAACTACAACGTGATGTTCAGTCAGCGCGGTGTGTTTAACTTATGCCATACCTTGCAAGATATGCGTGACGGCGAACGCCGCGTGAACGCAAACAATCTGAA
>NZ_JAJBZT010000044.1 GCF_020564625.1 Leeia speluncae | reverse complement strand
CGCTACTTCTAGTGGGGTTTCTCCACCTAGTGAAGGTAGGTCATCGTTGAACCAAGAAATTGGGTTGATACCGATTTTTACGTCAAACTGCATGGTTAATCCTTTGTAAGTAGCGACACTGATTGGTTGTAGGAGGAATCAGTGTCTGAAGTAGCCGGGACATGCTTTCCGGTCCCCCACCATGAAGCGCTCGTGTCTCAACACAACGCCCGGCTACTCAGACTCGTTGGGAAC
>NZ_JAJBZT010000043.1 GCF_020564625.1 Leeia speluncae | reverse complement strand
ACGGACATAGCCTTGTGAAGTTTGTAGGCCTTTAATACGGCCATCTTCAATGTCCATACCCAATACTTCACATTGCTGAATAATTTCTACACCTAGTGCACTCGCTGCACGGGCAAAGCCCCAAGCCACCGCATCGTGACGAGCAATACCAGCGCGTGGCTGGTAAGTCGCGCCCAATACCGGGTAGCGAGAACGGGTGCTACAGTCTAGCAACGGGATGTGCGCTTTCACTTCCGCAGTATTCAACAACTGTGCATCAATACCG
>NZ_JAJBZT010000042.1 GCF_020564625.1 Leeia speluncae | reverse complement strand
TGGTATTGATGCACAGTTGTTGAATACTGCGGAAGTGAAAGCGCACATCCCGTTGCTAGACTGTAGCACCCGTTCTCGCTACCCGGTATTGGGTGCGACTTACCAGCCACGCGCTGGTATTGCTCGTCACGATGCGGTGGCTTGGGGCTTTGCCCGTGCAGCGAGTGCACTAGGCGTAGAAATCATTCAGCAATGTGAAGTATTGGGTATGGACATCGAAGATGGCCGTATTAAAGGCCTACAAACTTCACAAGGCTATGTGCGA
>NZ_JAJBZT010000041.1 GCF_020564625.1 Leeia speluncae | reverse complement strand
ATGGATGAGAAGCCAATGCCTGACCAGCCACCGAACCACGGCCTGTTAATACATTCACTACCCCAGGAGGAATGCCTGCTTCCAGTGCCAATTCACCCAAACGTAGTGCGGTGAGTGGGGTTTCTGTAGAAGGCTTCAAGACAATTGTGCAACCCGCTGCTAAGGCTGGAATCAGCTTCCAGATCGCAATCATCAATGGGAAGTTCCACGGCACAATGCCAGCCACCACGCCAACTGGCTCACGGCGGGTATACGCGGTATAGCGTGCACCCGCAGGC
>NZ_JAJBZT010000040.1 GCF_020564625.1 Leeia speluncae | reverse complement strand
ACCTGCCGGTGCACGCTATACCGCGTATACCCGCCGTGAGCCAGTTGGGGTGGTGGCTGGCATTGTGCCGTGGAACTTCCCATTGATGATTGCGATCTGGAAGTTAATTCCAGCCTTAGCAGCGGGTTGCACAATTGTCTTGAAGCCTTCTACAGAAACACCGCTCACCGCGCTACGTTTGGGTGAGTTGGCGCTGGAAGCAGGTATTCCTCCTGGGGTAGTGAATGTATTAACTGGCCGTGGTTCGGTGGCTGGCCAGGCATTGGCTTCTCATCCGC
>NZ_JAJBZT010000039.1 GCF_020564625.1 Leeia speluncae | reverse complement strand
ACAGGGATCGATACATCCATGGTTTCGCCAGTAATCTTGGTTGCCCAGCCCGCCATATAGCGTACATATTCGATTGCCGCACCTACTTCAATGGCGCGAGAGATATGAATCGACTTGCCTTGGTTCAGCGTTTCTAACTGCGCCAATTCTTCTGTATGCGCTTCTAGCACATCGGCTAATTTGAGTAACAACCGCTCACGATCGGCAGGGCGAAGTTTTGACCACACACCAGAAGTAAACGCTTCATGAGAAGCGCGGACAATATCGTCAACATCTTGCTCATTACCATCGGCAACAGACGCAATCACGCCATCGGTGGCGGGGTTACGTACTTCAA
>NZ_JAJBZT010000038.1 GCF_020564625.1 Leeia speluncae | reverse complement strand
AGCACTTTGACGGGGGCAAACATCACGTTTTGTAGCACCGTCATGTGTGCCCATAAGTTGAACTGTTGGAACACCATGGCGAGTTTGCGACGGATACGCACCATTTGTTGGTGGTCTGCGGCGTAAGGGGTGCCATCTTTGGCGGTGGCCATCTTGATCAATTCGCCATTCACATACACGCGGCCAGCATTTGGGGTTTCTAGCAAGTTAATGCAGCGCAAAAAGGTACTTTTGCCTGAACCACTGCTACCCAAAATGGTAATCACATCGTGTTTGTGTGCGGTAAGGCTAATGCCTTTTAAGACTTCGCTCTGCCCAAACGATTTGTGCAGATCTTCCACCAC
>NZ_JAJBZT010000037.1 GCF_020564625.1 Leeia speluncae | reverse complement strand
TTAAGTATTTCTGATGTGGATGCCGGCACGGGCAACATGACCGTGACCTTAGCCGTTACAAACGGCACGCTGACGGTTAGCGGTGGTTCAGCCACGATTAGTGGCACGGGTACAGGCACCGTGACATTGACCGGCACAGTTGCTCAGATCAATGCGACGTTGGCATCAAATGTTACCTATGTGCCGACAAAAGATTTCAACGGTACAGCCACTTTAACCATGACCACCAGTGACAATGGTAATACGGGTTCAGGTGGTACGTTGACAGATGTCGATACCGTCGCGATTACGGTGAACCCGGTGAACGATGCACCAGTGAACACCGTACCAGCCACCCAAATCACTAACGAAGATACCAATAAAGCCATCACTGGT
>NZ_JAJBZT010000036.1 GCF_020564625.1 Leeia speluncae | reverse complement strand
ATGACTTATCAACTAGATACGCTAGCTGTACATGCCGATTACGGCGTGACAGACGATAAAACCGTTGCCCCATCGATTCACTATTCCGCCGTGTTCCGTGCCGATAGCCCGGAAGAATTCATCGAAATGTCGGAAGAGCCACAGCACCCGCGTAACTACACCCGTTATGGCAACCCAGGGCACGAACGGCTAAAAGCCATTCTGGCAGAATTCGAAGGCACAGAAACAGCACTCGTCATGGGGTCCGGCATGGGGGCGATTTCGTCTTCTATCCTGACTTTTGTGAAAGCGGGCGATCATGTCATTGGCCAAACCCGCCACTACATGAGTACCAGCCGTATTCTGGACGAAATGCTACGCAACTTTGGCGTAGAGATTACGCTCGTCGATCAAGCCGATCCACAAGCGTTTATCGATGCGATTCGCCCAAATACCAA
>NZ_JAJBZT010000035.1 GCF_020564625.1 Leeia speluncae | reverse complement strand
ATCCCCTTTCACCATAAAAGAAACAATCCCGCCAAAGCCTTTCATTTGCCGTTTCGCTAATTCATGCTGTGGATGGCTTGGTAAACCAGGGTAGAGCACTTTTTCTACCTTTGGATGGGCAGCTAGCATTTCAGCCAGAGCTTGGCCGTTTTGGTTGACTCGGTTCATCCGCATTGGGAAGGTGCGTAAACCACGGAGTAGCAAGAAGCTATCCATGGGCGAAAGTACAGAACCCAAGGTAATGTGGGTTTTCCAGATCTTTGCGGCGAGCTCTTTACTGGTACACACCACACCAGCCGTTAGGTCATGGTGGCCACCCAGATATTTGGTGGCACTTTGCACCACAATATCGACACCTAGCGCATGCGGCTGTTGGTTAAACGGGGTAGCGAGCGTGTTATCCGCTAAGGTCAGGATACCCTTCTCTTTGGCCACTTTGGTAATGGCTTCGATGTCGGTAATCGCTAACATCGGATTAGAAGGAGTTTCTAGGGTAATGAGT
>NZ_JAJBZT010000034.1 GCF_020564625.1 Leeia speluncae | reverse complement strand
GCTGATTACCCTAGAAACTCCTTCTAATCCGATGCTGGCAATTACCGACATCGAAGCCATTACCAAAGTGGCTAAAGAGAAGGGTATCCTGACCTTAGCCGATAACACGCTCGCTACCCCGTTTAACCAACAGCCGCATGCGCTAGGTGTCGATATCGTGGTGCAAAGTGCCACCAAATATCTGGGTGGCCACCATGACCTCACCGCTGGTGCGGTATGTACCAGTAAAGAACTCGCCGCAAAGATCTGGAAAACCCACATTACCTTGGGTTCTGTACTTTCGCCCATGGATAGCTTCTTGCTACTCCGTGGTTTACGTACCTTCCCAATGCGGATGAACCGAGTCAACCAAAATGGCCAAGCCCTGGCAGAAATGCTAGCAGCCCATCCAAAGGTAGCGAAAGTGCTCTACCCCGGTTTACCAAGCCACCCACAGCATGAATTAGCGAAACGTCAAATGAAAGGCTTTGGTGGCATCGTTTCTTTTATGGTGAAAGGTGAC
>NZ_JAJBZT010000033.1 GCF_020564625.1 Leeia speluncae | reverse complement strand
GTTGGCAGCTACCTACAGAACTGGCCAAAAGAACACATCATCAAATGTCTGGTGCAATACCACCCGGACGACACCCCGATGAACCGTCTCGATCAAGAAACCCAGATCAAGACCTTGTACGAAGCGGCACAAGCCTCTGGCCATGAACTGCTGTTGGAAATCATCCCAACCCGCAAATTGCCACAGAAGCCAGACACCGTGTATCGCGCGATGAAACGGATGTACAACCTAGGCATCTATCCAGAATGGTGGAAGCTAGAGCAAATGGACAGCGACGAACAATGGAATGCAGTGGATGCACTGATCCAGGAACGTGATCCATATTGCCGTGGTGTGGTGCTACTGGGTCTAAGCGCCCCAGTGGAAACCTTGGTGAAAGGCTTTAGCGCCGCCAAAGTCAGCAAAACAGTACGAGGCTTTGCGGTTGGACGCACCATCTTCTTCGAACCTAGCCGTCAATGGTTAGCCGGAGAGTTAGACGACCGAGGCGTGATTGACGCATGTAAAGCGAC
>NZ_JAJBZT010000032.1 GCF_020564625.1 Leeia speluncae | reverse complement strand
TAGTTAGCAAGATTTCTTTTACCGGTTCTACCGACATTGGCAAGACCGTTGGCCATGCCGCGCTAGATAACATGACACGCTTCTCGCTAGAACTGGGCGGTAAGAACCCGATGATCATCTTTGGTGATGTGCCGGTAGATAAAGCGATTCAGGGCGCCATCATGGGTGGTTTCTTAAACCAGGGACAAGTGTGTGCGGCAGCGTCTCGTTTATATATCCATCGTAGTAAGTTTGATCAGGTCATCGAAGGTTTGGCTGCTGCGGCAGACAGTATGACAGTCGGTGCGGGGCTAGATGTAACGGCACAAATTAACCCATTGGTTTCTGCAAAACAAAAACAATCGGTTTGCCGCTATATCGAGATTGGTAAACAAGAAGGGGCAAAAGTGGTTGCTGGTGGTTATGCACCAGATTTGCCGGGTTACTTTGTTCGCCCTACCGTGATTGTCGATGTGGATCACAGCAAAACATTAGTCAAAGAAGAGGTGTTTGGCCCGGTATTAGTGGCAATGCC
>NZ_JAJBZT010000031.1 GCF_020564625.1 Leeia speluncae | reverse complement strand
TCATACAGATGGTGTGCCAACGATCAGCATCCCGGACACGAACAACCCAGGTAGCGGAGATGGCGACAAGACGGTAGCAGAAACAGATGGACCAATTGCCGGCGACCTGACTGTTAAAGCCGAAGCGGGCATCAACACCGTCACGATAGGCGGCACCGATGTTAGCTTGGCACAGCTGAACAACTTGGGCACGACGCCAGTGACGATCACTACACCAAAAGGTGTGTTGGTCTTGACCGGATATGACAGTGCGACAGGCAAGTTAAGCTACACCTACGACCCATCGATCCAAAGCAGCAACAGCAACGTACTGGATCCGATCGCGGTGATCGTCAAAGACAACAATGGTCAAAGCAGCACAGACAGCCTAGACATCACGATTACCGACAGCAAACCATTTGCGAACGACGACAGCGCCAGCGTCACGGAAGACACCACGCTGACAGCGACAGGTAATGTGTACACCAGCAACGACGTGATTGGTGGAGACGGCGCCCCAACGGCCGGCGCGGTGAGCCCAGTGACCATCAACCTGACCTACGGTAGCCTAGTGCTAACGGCAGATGGCAACTACACCTACACGCTGAATAACAACAACAGCGCGGTGAATGCGTTGAACGATGGTCAGAGCCTGACCGACACGTACAAGTACACGATCACGGACAAAGACGGCAGCACAGCGACCGCCGATTTGAAGATCACCATTAATGG
>NZ_JAJBZT010000030.1 GCF_020564625.1 Leeia speluncae | reverse complement strand
AGCTTCTACCACCAACCAGCCTTTGTAGCCGTTCTCGGCCAAGGTTTGTAGGATCGGGGCGAAGTTAATCGCACCGTCGCCTGGTACGGTAAAGGCACCATTTAAGACAGAATCCAGGAATGCCCAGTTACGGTTACGTGCGAGCTTGATGATGTCGCTACGTACGTCTTTACAGTGGAAGTGGCAAACACGGTTGATGTGCTTTTTCAGTTCGGTCAGTGCATCACCACCGGCAAAGGTCATGTGGCCAGTGTCGAATAGTAGGCCAACTGATTCACCGGTTAGCTTCATCAGCATGTCCACATCTTCTGGGGTTTCTACATAAGCACCCATGTGGTGGTGATAAGCTAGACGCATACCACGGGCCAGTAGCCAGTCACCAAACTTGGTCACTTTCTCGGCATATGCTTGCCACTGTGCATCGCTAGTGAATTTAGGACGCATGTAGAGTGCTTTGCTACGATCGCCTTGAATGGTGCCTGCGCATTCGCCGTACACCATGACGTTACTACCGTTGTATAGCAGTTTGTCTAGGTGAGCAGAGACACGATCAATCTCTTCTTCTACTGTGCCGTGTGCCAAGAAAGAAGAATACCAACCAGATACACATTCAAAACCGTATTCACCTAGTTTGGCTTTTAGTGCTTCTTTCTCTTTTGGAAACTTGTTACCTAGTTCAAAACCTTGGTAGCCAATCTCTTTACCTTCTTCTAA
>NZ_JAJBZT010000029.1 GCF_020564625.1 Leeia speluncae | reverse complement strand
CTAGAAGAAGGTAAAGAGATTGGCTACCAAGGTTTTGAACTAGGTAACAAGTTTCCAAAAGAGAAAGAAGCACTAAAAGCTAAACTAGGTGAATATGGTTTTGAATGTGTATCTGGTTGGTATTCTTCATTCTTGGCACACGGCACGGTAGAAGAAGAGATTGATCGTGTCTCTGCTCACCTAGACAAACTGCTATACAACGGTAGTAACGTCATGGTGTACGGCGAATGCGCAGGCACCATTCAAGGCGATCGCAGCAAAGCACTCTACATGCGTCCTAAATTCACCAGCGATGCACAGTGGCAAGAGTACGCCGAGAAAGTAACCAAGTTTGGTGACTGGCTACTGGCCCGTGGTATGCGTCTAGCTTACCACCACCACATGGGTGCCTATGTAGAAACCCCAGAAGACGTGGACATGCTGATGAAGCTAACCGGCGAATCAGTTGGCCTACTATTCGACACTGGTCACATGACCTTTGCCGGTGGCGATGCCCTAACCGAACTGAAAAAGCACATCAACCGTGTTTGCCACTTCCACTGTAAAGACGTACGTAGCGACATCATCAAGCTCGCCCGTAACCGCAACTGGGCCTTCCTGGATTCTGTCTTAAATGGTGCCTTTACCGTACCAGGCGACGGTGCGATTAACTTCGCCCCGATCCTACAAACCTTGGCCGAGAACGGCTACAAAGGCTGGTTGGTGGTAGAAGCG
>NZ_JAJBZT010000028.1 GCF_020564625.1 Leeia speluncae | reverse complement strand
GAGCAAGACCCAGTGGTCGCACCAAGCTACGAATACGCGAAAAAAGGTTTCGACACCCTACAAGGGCTAGTCAATCAAATCCGTCAGGGCTAATCAATATGACACTCTTAGCAAAAAATACCAAGCAAGGCCAAGACCGGGTGTTAGTTACCCCGGAAAGTGCCGGCTGGACGTATGTTGGCTTTAACGTCAAACACCTGAACGTAGGTGAAGTGGTCAGCAAACTCGAAACCAACAAAGAAACCTGCATTGTGCTGCTTTCTGGTGTGGTGACGATCAAAGCGGGTGATCAAACCTGGAAAGAAATCGGCTCACGCACCAGCGTGTTTGACGAACGCGCACCATATGCTGCTTACATCCCACCGCATCAAACGTGGGAAGTCGCTGCGCACACGGACGTAGAAATCGCCATCTGTACAGCACCTGCAGAAGGCAAACTACCGGCACGTCTGATTGAGCCATCGATGATCAAACGCTCAGTCCGTGGTGTAGCCACCAATACACGCTACATCACCGATATCCTGCCACAAACCGAACCGGCAGAATCGTTGCTAGTCGTCGAAGTGCGTACGCCGCAGAGCCATAGCTCTAGCTACCCACCGCACAAACACGACCAAGACGCCATTCCAGAAGAAAGCATCTTGGAAGAAACCTACTACCATCGCATCAACCCACAACAAGGCTTCGTGTTCCAACGGGTGTACACCGACGACCG
>NZ_JAJBZT010000027.1 GCF_020564625.1 Leeia speluncae | reverse complement strand
ACCAGTGATGGCTTTATTGGTATCTTCGTTAGTGATTTGGGTGGCTGGTACGGTGTTCACTGGCGCATCGTTCACTGGAATAACCGTAATAGAAGATACAGCAACGTTACTATTGCTTGACCCATCATTTACCGTTACTTCAATAGTGCGCGTAATGTTTGTTGGATTATCCGATGTGCTTGCAAACTTAATTGCAGCAATCGCTGTTTGATAAATTGCTAATGAGGCAGTACCACTAATCGTAATAATGCCATTAATTGGATCATATTGGCTGACGACTAATCCCGTTGGCAATGTGCCAGCAGCCAAATAGTCGCCACTTTGCGCATTGGTTAGATGAATAACCGCACTCTTAATTTCAGTACTATCTACATCAGTTATCTGTACATCATTACCCGCGATAGCAACCCCAGTGCCATTCTCTGTATACGTAGCCGCATAAGACGTACCCGTTGCAGAAGAGTTATCCTGATCCAAGTCTAAAACCGGAGAATCATTAACAGGGATAACATGGACTGTTGTTGTTGCTACATTACTATTCGCTTGACCATCATTCACGACAACAGTAATGACTCGATCAATCGTACTGTTTGGTGTATCAGACGTACTATTAAACTTCACTGCCTGAATAGCAGTTTGATAAGCAGCCAAAGTGGCGCTACCAGTTAGCGTTAACACACCAGTCACAGCGTTGTATGAAGACGCTGTAATACCTGCAGGTAAGTTTTCAACTTGTAGCAAATCACCGGCTTGAGCGTTGGTTAATGTAATAGTTGCACTTTGGATTGTCGTATTATCCGCATCTGCAATCGACACATCAGAATCGGCTATTGAAACCGGAGTACCTTCAATATAATCAGTAACATAACCAGTTAAATTAGTAGAATTTGAGCCACTAATTACTTCAACTGTCCCTGTAATATTGTCAATTCTTAACCCGGTCGGACCTGAATTAGTCGGGTAGCCAGCATCGCGGTTTTCAACTACAAAAGTAATAACATTATTACCGCTTTGGAAAGCAGCAGTTACACCATTCAAATCAACATGGGTCAAAGTGCGATAACCCAAGGCGGATGAAATTCCTGTAGAGACACCATTAACCAGAATATCTCTTAAGAAATTATCTGCACCAATATCAAAGCTTATCTGAACAGAACTAGGATCAGCACCCGCCTGAAGCGTAAAGCTAGTTTGATATTGATATAAGCCAGTAGGTTGAGTACCGGTTGAACCCACCCACACCGAGTCACCATCATTGGCAAACCATGAACCAGAGATTTGCGATGTCGTACTAGTGACACTATTACCTGTAGGGCCGGATAGCATTGTGTAATGGCTATCTGTCACGCCTAGCGCTAAGGCAGCGCCGTTATTATCAACACCTGTATTGAACAATCCAGAAATAGCTTGTTTGCTCATTACGTTATGTGAATTATTGGCATCTAGATCAATTACTGGCGCATCATTTGTT
>NZ_JAJBZT010000026.1 GCF_020564625.1 Leeia speluncae | reverse complement strand
AGATGGAATTGCTAGATAGCATACCATCCGTTCAATATAGTTGTTTGTTTACTTCTTCTGGTTTTGCTTCGCATCTAGATTACGTGCGTAAGCAGTATTGACTTGCTCACGGCTAGAAACGGCTGGGATACCTACTTCCCACCATGCCCCGCCCTCTTTCGTTGTACGGCGGTCATCGGTATCGATCACGATGACGTAGGTGCGATCTGCGGCACGAGCACGTTGCAGCGCTTCTTCTAGGGCTTTCACATTTGGTACATGCTCAGAAATTGCACCCAATGAAGCAGCATGTGCGGCAAAGTTAATTTCTGGCAACCCGTGCTGACCGGTTAAACAATCTTTCAGCATATTGTTAAACGGTGCACTGCCGGTCGCTTGCTGTAGGCGGTTGATACATCCGTAACCACGGTTATCTTGCACCACAATAATCAGTTTATGGCCAAGCATCACAGATGTAGCGATTTCTGAGTTCATCATGAGATAAGAACCATCCCCTACCATCACAAATACTTCTTTGTCTGGACGAGCCATCTTGGCACCCAAACCGCCGGCAATTTCGTAGCCCATGCAAGAGTAGCCGTACTCCATATGGTAACCACCAGGAAAGGAGGTACGCCATAGTTTGTGGAGTTCAGCCGGTAAGGTGCCTGCTGCGCAGACCGCAATATCGGTATTGGTTGAATCGGCACTGCGTTGTACCGCACCAATCACTTCCCCATCGTAAGGCAGATAATCTGCTGATGGCGGTTCGGTACGGCTAGTGATCTGGCTAACAATATTGCGCCACTCTTGATTGAGACCCGCAGCTTTGCTTGTCCACTCTGCGTCCGCTTTCCAACCCGTCAAAGCAGATTGCAGGGCTTCTAGACCCAATGCGGCATCTGCATGCAGTGGCAGGCTACGCCATTTCAGTGTATCGAAAGGGTTAACGTTTAGGCTGATGACTTTTGCTTTACCGAACAAGCTGTTAGATGCAGTAGTAAAGTCTTGCAGGCGTGAACCAACGGCTAAGATAACATCGGCCTCTGCTGCTAATGCGTTGGCAGCCGAAGCGCCGGTGACACCAATGGCGCCAGCTTGCATCGCATGATCCCAAGGCAATGCACTCTTCCCTGCTTGGGTTTCACCCACAGGGACACCAAAGGCTTCTACAAAGGCTTTTAGCTGCACAGTTGCATTGGCATACAACACGCCACCACCAGAAACGATCATTGGACGTTTTGCAGATTTCAGCGCGGCTACTGCGGCTTGTAGCTCGGCTAGTTCTGGCACTAAGGTACGGAAATGAACAACTCGTGGAGCAAAAAATTCTTCTGGATAATCAAACGCTTCGGCCTGTACATCTTGTGGTAAGGCAAGTGTCACAGGACCACAATTAACAGGGTCGGTAAGCGTAGCGATTGCACGAGGCAAGGCACTAAGCAATTGTGCAGGGTGAACGATACGATCGAAGTAGCGTGAGACAGGCTTGAAACAATCGTTAGCGGAAATACCACCATCGGTAAAGTCTTCTACCTGCTGTAATACTGGGTCTGGCATACGATGCACAAAGTAGTCACCTGGCAATAGCAAGACAGGAAGGCGGTTCACATGAGCCAACGCAGCGGCCGTCACCATATTAGTCGCGCCTGGGCCGATACTCGATGTCACAGCCATCATGCGGCGACGGAATTTACTCTTGGCGTATGCAATCGCGGTATGCGCCATGGCTTGTTCGTTGTGCGCACGATAGGTTGGGAATTGATCTTTGTATGCATACAAAGCCTCGCCTAAACCTGCCACGTTGCCGTGTCCAAAAATAGAGAAGCAGCCTGCAAATAGTGGCACTTGCTTGCCATCTTCTTCTACCATTTGTGCAGCCAAATATCTAACCAGTGCTTGCGCCATTGTTAGGCGGATGGTTTGACTCATGATGGTGTGTTTCCTGTATTCTCTTTGCTCAGATGGGTCCCGATCGGTCGATTGCCGATCGGGTGTTTTTGTTTTACTACCGTTGTTTTGTTACTTATCCGCGCCAAGCTTGGATCAAGGTCTTGAAA
>NZ_JAJBZT010000025.1 GCF_020564625.1 Leeia speluncae | reverse complement strand
CTTCAAGACCTTGATCCAAGCTTGGCGCGGATAAGCTAGCTACGAAGTTCGTATCACCGGTGTAGCAAATGAATTAGATAATGAGACGCATTTACTAACGTCAAACCAACACAACCTACACCGGTACACATAACAATAAACAGGAAACACACATCATGAGTCAAACCATTCGCCTGACCATGGCACAAGCACTGGTCCGCTACTTGGCTGCACAGTTCGTCGAAGAAGATGGCGTGCAAGTGCCGTTATTTGCTGGCTGTTTTACCATCTTTGGACACGGAAATGTGGCAGGCTTTGGTGAAGCACTCTACCGTTATCGCGATCAGTTTCCGACCTTCCGTGCGCATAACGAACAAGGCATGGCACACGCCGCGATTGCTTACGCCAAGAGTAAATTCCGACGCCGTATGATGGCCGTGAGCACCAGTATCGGCCCAGGTGCCACCAACGTGGTGACGGCCGCTGCCTTAGCACACGTAAACCGACTCCCCGTACTGATTCTGCCGGGGGATTACTTTGTGAATCGTCTACCAGACCCAGTACTGCAGCAAGTAGAAGACTTTGGTGATGGTGGCGTATCGGCAAATGATTGTTTTAAACCTGTATCTCGCTACTTCGATCGTATCGTTCACCCAGCGCAATTGCTTAGTGCCTTGCCACGTGCAATCGCCACGCTGACAGACCCTGTTAATTGCGGTCCGGTGACGTTGGCACTGCCACAGGATATTCAAGCGACTGCATACGACTATCCTGAAGACTTCTTTGCACCACGGGTGATTCGTTTCCGTGCGCCGTTGCCAGAAATGACTGAACTCGAAGCGGCCGTCGCTACTTTAAAAGCAGCAAAGCGCCCGATGATTATTTCTGGTGGTGGTGTGTTATATGCCAAAGCGACCGAGCAACTGAAACGTTTTGCAGATAAACACGGTATTCCTGTCGGAGAAACCCAAGCAGGGAAGAGCGCCTTACCGTGGGATCACGCCTTGCTATCTGGCTCTGTCGGGGTAACAGGATCTACCGCTTCTAACGAACTCGCCCGCGAAGCGGATGTAATTCTAGCGGTAGGAACGCGTCTACAAGACTTTACCACCTCATCTAATAGTCTATTTACCCAAGCGAAAGTCATTAGCCTGAATGTGAATCCATTCGACACCGTGAAATGGCGCGCTCAAGAATTCTTGGCAGATGCTGGGCTTGGCTTAACCGCCATGAGCGATTGGCTAGGAAGTTGGCAAGCCGATAGTGCTTGGACCAACAAAGCCAAACAACTTAACCAGGCATGGCGCGAAACCGTGCTGGCAATTACTAGCCGTACCGAACCACCTTCAGCAGATTACCTGCCATACGATGGGGAAGTGATTGGCGCGGTACAACGCAGTGCTAACTCTACCAACACTGACATTGTGGTGTGTGCAGCAGGCACCTTACCTGCCGAACTCCACAAACTATGGCGAACCTCTTTCCCAGGTGGTTACCACATGGAATACGGCTACTCCTGCATGGGGTACGAAATTGCCGGTGGCTTGGGTGCCAAGATGGCTCGTCCAGACAAAGAAGTCGTCGTGATGGTGGGCGATGGTTCTTATCTCATGATGAACTCAGAAATCGCCACGTCAGTGATGCTCGACCACAAACTGATCATCGTCGTACAAGACAACAGCGGCTACGGATGTATTAGCCGTCTGCAAGTAAAAAGCGGCAGCGAACCCTTTAACAACATGTTGCGAGACTGCTTGGTGGGCCAACACGGCTTCCCGAAAGTCGATTTCGCCAAACATGCAGAAGCACTAGGTGCGATTGCTGAACACGTACCAAACATAGCAGGTCTCGAAGAAGCCCTACAACGTGCTCGTGCCGCTGACCGTACCTACGTGATTGTGATCGATACCGATGACCGTCGCGTGACGGAAGCAGGGGGCGCTTGGTGGGAAGTGGGTATCCCTGAAGTATCAGAAAGCCAACGTGTACGCGAAACCCGCAAAGAATACGACGAAATTAAGCGTAGTCAGAAGAAGTAAACCTACAAACATCGAACTGGTGATCAATACACCA
>NZ_JAJBZT010000024.1 GCF_020564625.1 Leeia speluncae | reverse complement strand
CGGTATTGATAAGCGCGATGCAGAACTAGCCGCGATTGCCTACCTAGAAAAAGTAGGCCTTGCCGATAAACAGCATCATTACCCTAATCAGTTGTCTGGTGGACAACAACAACGAGTGGCCATTGCACGTGCGTTAGCAATGGAACCAGACGTGATGTTGTTTGATGAACCTACTTCTGCGCTAGACCCAGAATTAGTAGGCGAAGTGCTAAAGGTAATGCGCTCTTTAGCAGAAGATGGCCGCACGATGTTAGTAGTGACGCACGAAATGGGCTTTGCCCGCGAAGTCGCTAGCCGCGTGGTGTTTTTCCACCAAGGAAAAGTGGAAGAAGACGGCGCGCCACTAGAGCTTTTTACCGCCCAAAAATCCCCACGCTTCCAGAAGTTTGTATCGAGCATGTCCGTTAAGTAGTGCATTCACCATCAACAAGGAGAGAGAAAATGTTGAAAAAAATGTCGGTTGTTATCGCCCTTACTTTTAGTTTTACCCAACATGCCTTTGCAGAAGACGTGATCAAAATTGGCACGTTGTCTGACTACGCGCCGTTTGAATACAAAGACCCATCAGGCAAGTTGCAAGGTATGGAAATCGAACTTGGCGATGCAATGTGTAAGCAAATGAAAGCCAAGTGCCAATACGTGACCATGGATTTCGATGCGTTAATCCCTGCGCTAAAAGCGAAAAAAATTGATGCAGTGTTAGCGCAAATGTCGATCACTGACGAGCGTAAAAAGGTAGTGGATTTCACTAATTTATTTACCTTGGCACCAGTGCAATACGTGGCCAAAAGAAACGCAGGCATCACCGAAAACCCAGCAACCTTAAAAGGCAAAATCGTGGGCGTACAAAGCGGTACAAACCACGAGTTATATCTACAAACCAGACTCCCACAAAGCAAATCTGGCATTCAAGTAAAAGTGTACCAAGCACTTGATCAAGCCTACTTAGATTTAGTCGCAGGCCGTGTGAATGCTGTATTGGCGGATACCACCGTTTCGTATGACTGGATTGCCAAAACCGGCAAGCACGATGGTTTTGACTATGCAGGCAAAGCGATTAACGACGTAGCAATGTTTGGTGAAGGCACCGGCATTGCAGTACGCAAAGGTGATCCGCTAAAGGCGAAATTCAACACAGCAATCCAGCAAGTGTTGGCTGATGGCACGTTTGCGAAAGCAAACAAAAAGGTCTTCCCATTTAGTATCGCCCCAACTAAATAAGCGATAGTTCTCAACCGATGTGCCACCACCGCGGTGGCACATTTTTATCAGGTGGAATGAGCAATGGAAACCCTTTTTAGCTACGGCAACCAATTATTTCTTGGCGCCGCCATCACCCTAAAACTTGCTTTTACCGCGCTACTCTTTGGGATGATTTTTGGGCTCACTTTTGCAGCCTGTAAGTTATCTTCCAATGTGTATCTCAGCCGGTCTGCCAAGTTCTTCACCAACTTTTTACGCGGCGTGCCAGAGTTCTTGATTATCTTGATCTGTTACTTTGGCTTAACCAACCTGATTAACGATCACTTTGATGGTGCATTTGAAATTAGCCCCTTTGCTGGTGGCGTGTTTGCGTTAGCGGTTGTGTTTGCAGCCTATTCGTCCGAGGTATTTAGAGGTGCGTTTCAATCTATCCCCAATGGACAGCTAGAGGCAGGCAAAGCATATGGCCTTTCTAGACTTCACCTCTTTTTCTACATCCAGTTGCCGCAAGCTTGGCGTATTTCTTTACCCAGCCTAAACAATATGTGGCAATCCTTATTAAAAGATACGTCGCTGGTGTCGGTAGTGGGTTTAGAAGATTTGCTGAAAAAAGCACAAATGGGTGCGCAGTTTACCAAACAACCATTTGTTTTCTTTTTGGCGGTTGCTGCCATCTATTTCCTCTTCCTGGCTTTATCTAATCCAATGTTTAGTTGGCTAGAAAAAAGAGCTAACCGTGGCTATGGCGCAAGGAGTTAAGCATGTCATTTTTAAATGAATACATTACTTTGCTACAAGAAAGTGGCCCTGAAATTTTCGATGGTTTTATCATTACCCTCGAACTGCTAGTGGGGTCTTGTCTAGCCGGGCTACTGCTTTCTGTTCCACTCGCTATTGCAAGGATTAGTACAAATCCTTGGGTTTGTTGGTCAGCACGCGGATATTCTTCTTTTTTCCGTGGCACGCCGTTATTGGTACAAATTTTTATTTTCTACTACGGCTTGAGCCAGTTTGAAATTATCCAACAATCCTTTATTTGGCCGGTCTTAGGTGACTCTTTCTACTGCGGGATATTGGTTTTATCTTTAAACCTAACCGCTTATATGGCAGAGGATATCCGCGCAGGCATTTTATCGGTACCGCATGGAGAGAAAGAAGCGGCCAGCGCCTATGGCTTAACAGGCTTCCAGCGTTATCGCTACATTATCTTGCCTAGGGCACTGAGCACCGTCACCCCTGTGCTCGGTAACGAAATCATCGCCCAATTAAAAGCAACGGCTTTAGTTAGCACGATTACGGTACTAGACATGACCGGTATTGTCCGGCGTTTGTCTGCGCGCAGTTACACCACCGATGCGCTGATTATTGCAGGCATCATCTACGCGCTGACAACCCTATTTATTTCCATCATCGTCCGCACACTAGAAGAACGTAATAATAGGCATCTTCGTCGATAAGATATTTTTTATATTCAAACATCTGAGAAATAGAGACAAA
>NZ_JAJBZT010000023.1 GCF_020564625.1 Leeia speluncae | reverse complement strand
TGGTATTGATAAGCGCGATGCAGAACTCGCTGCGATTGCCTACCTAGAAAAAGTAGGCCTTGCCGATAAACAGCATCATTACCCTAATCAGTTGTCTGGTGGACAACAACAACGGGTGGCGATTGCACGTGCGTTAGCAATGGAACCCGACGTGATGTTGTTTGATGAACCTACTTCTGCGCTAGACCCAGAATTAGTAGGTGAAGTGCTAAAGGTAATGCGTTCTTTAGCAGAAGATGGCCGCACGATGTTAGTTGTGACGCACGAAATGGGCTTTGCCCGCGAAGTCGCGAGCCGTGTGGTGTTTTTCCACCAAGGAAAAGTGGAAGAAGAAGGCACCCCGCAAGAGTTGTTTACTACTCAGCAATCCCCTCGTTTCCAGAAATTCTTATCTAGTATGGCAATTAAGTAATTTGCAAAACAGAAGGCCATTTTCTATTGCGGTGGCCGCGTTGGTATTTGAGTCGACTCATATTTGTATTTGGAGAAATTAGATGAAATTGCAAAAACTTTCAGCGTTAGTTATTGGCGGTTTGATGTTGGGTTCTGCTGCCCACGCAGAAGATGTAATCAAGATCGGTACTTTGTCTGATTACGCGCCATTCGAATACAAAGATCCATCTGGCAAATTGCTAGGGATGGAAATCGAACTTGGCGATGCAATGTGTAAGCAAATGAAAGCCAAGTGCCAATACGTGACCATGGATTTCGATGCATTGATTCCAGCCTTAAAAGCGAAAAAAATTGATGCGGTTTTAGCGCAAATGTCGATCACCGACGAGCGTAAAAAAGTAGTGGATTTCACTAATTTGTTTACCTTGGCACCAGTGCAGTACGTGGCGAAAAAAGGAGCTGGCATTACTGAAAACCCAGCAACCTTAAAAGGCAAAATCGTGGGTGTGCAAAGTGGTACGAACCATGAGTCATACCTAAAAGCACGTTTGCCAAAAGACAAATCAGGTATCGAAATGAAGATTTACCAATCACTAGACCAAGCATGGTTGGATTTGGTGGCTGGTCGTGTGAATGCCGTGTTGGCGGATACCACCGTATCTTATGACTGGATTGCAAAAACCGGTGGCAAGCAAGGTTTTGCTTACGCAGGCAAGCCAATTAACGATGTAGCGATGTTCGGTGAAGGTACCGGTATTGCCGTACGTAAAGGCGATCCACTAAAAGAGAAATTCAACGCGGCAATCAAGCAAGTGTTGGCTGACGGTACATTTGCGAAAGCAAACAAAAAGGTATTCCCATTTAGCATCGCTCCAGGTGCTAAATAATCCTAGTTTGCTAGGTTAGAAAAGAAAGCCCCTTGGTGTACATCGAGGGGCTTCATTGGTTTTTCCAATAGGAGTACTCATGGACACCTTAAGTCTGTATGGTGGCCAGTTGTTGCAAGGCGCATTAATTACCCTGCAACTTGCGTTTACGGCTTTATTTTTTGGGATGGTGCTAGGGTTGTTGTTTGCTGCCGGCAAACTAGCTAGCAATCCGTTTATTCGAAAACCAGTGAGTTTTGTCACCAACTTTTTGCGTGGTGTGCCTGAGTTTTTGATTATCTTGATCTGTTACTTTGGGTTAACTAACCTGATTAACGATCACTTTGACGCGGCCTTTGAAATCAGCCCATTTGTGGGTGGTGTGTTCGCGTTATCTATCGTCTTTTCTGCGTATGCTTCCGAGGTGTTTCGTGGCGCGTTTGCGGCGGTTCCGCATGGCCAAATCGAAGCTGGTAAAGCATATGGTTTATCTCGCACCCAGATGTTCTTTTATATTCAGTTGCCCCAAGCATGGCGTATTTCTCTGCCTAGCTTGAACAATATGTGGCAATCCCTATTAAAAGATACCTCGTTGGTGTCGGTGGTGGGTTTAGAAGATTTATTGAAAAAAGCCGATATGGCCGCGCAGTATACCAAGCAGCCATTTGTGTTCTTTTTAGCCGTTGCGGCAATCTACTTTCTCTTTTTGGCAATTTCCAACCCGGTATTTGGCTGGCTAGAAAAGCGAGCTAACCGTGGTTATGGCGCGAGGGTTTGATCATGTCGATTTGGAATGATTACGTCACGCTACTAACCGAAAGCGGCCCAGATATCTGGAGTGGCTTCAAAATTACATTAGCCTTATTGGCAGGCTCATTGGTGGTGGCGTTCTTTTTAGCGATTCCTCTTGGCATTGCGCGTAGCCAAACCAGTGGCTGGGCAAGCCATGCAGCCCGCGTGTATTCCTCTATTTTTAGAGGAACGCCGCTGTTGGTGCAGATTTACCTTTTCTACTACGGCTTAAGTCAGTTTGAATCGGTCAGAGACTCTTTCTTGTGGCCGGTGTTGGGTGATTCCTTCTACTGCGGTATTACGGTGCTTGCGCTTAACCTCACCGCCTATATGGCAGAAGATATTCGGGCGGGGATTTTGGGCGTGCCGCATGGCGAAAAAGAAGCGGCCATGGCGTATGGGCTAAGCCGTTTTCAGTGCTACCGCTACATTATTGTGCCGCGTGCTTTGGGTATTGTGACGCCTGTATTGGGTAATGAAGTGATTGCTCAGTTAAAAGCCACTGCACTGGTCAGCACCATTACCGTACTAGATATGACAGGTGTGGTTCGCCGCTTGTCAGCCAATTCTTTCACGATTGATGCCCTGATTGTGGCTGGTGTGGTGTATGCGCTGACTACCCTATTGGTGTCGATTATTGTGAAGCTCATCGAACACCGCAATACCCGTCATTTACGCCGTTAATACTTGCTCCTTGGGTGGTAGGTGCTACCCAAGGCAGCCAGATAGAGATCACC
>NZ_JAJBZT010000022.1 GCF_020564625.1 Leeia speluncae | reverse complement strand
GCCAATCGCGTCGGTTGTGTGACCGCTGGTCACTCTTCTGTGATGGCTAAAATGGCCGGCATCCGCTTGCCAATTGAATCGCATCCGCTACAAGCGTTTGTGTCTGAATCCATGAAACCATGTATTGACACTGTTGTGATGTCAAACGCGGTACACGGCTACGTTAGCCAATCAGACAAAGGCGAATTGGTGATCGGTGCCGGTATCGATAGCTACCTAGGTTACGGCCAACGCGGTAGCCCACACATCATCGAACATACCGCTGCAGCGATTATCGAATTGTTCCCGATGTTCTCTCGTGTCCGAATGAACCGTCAGTGGGGTGGTATTGTGGACGTGTCGCCAGACGCTTGCCCAATCATCTCGAAGACCAAAGTCAAAGGACTGTACTTCAACTGCGGATGGGGTACCGGTGGTTTCAAAGCCACACCAGGATCCGGTCACGTATTTGCCCACACCATTGCCAACGACGCCCCGCATCCATTGAATGCAGCGTTCTCGATCGACCGTTTCCACACAGGTCACCTGATCGACGAACACGGCGCGGCCGCTGTGGCGCACTAAGGAGAGAACAACATGCTTCAGATTCATTGCCCGTTCTGTAACGAACTGCGAGACGAAGAAGAATACAGCTACGCTGGAGAAGCCTACATTGTGCGCCCAGCGGATCCGGAAACTGCGGACGACGAAACGTGGGGTGACTACGTGTTTATGCGTAAGAACACCAAAGGCTGGCACTGGGAACAATGGCAACACGCAGCTGGTTGCCGCAAAGTGCTCGCGGTAAAACGTAACACCGCAACTTATGAAATCGCCGGTTCTTGGACCTTGGCGGAAGGTAAGAAGATTTACACAGAGGAGAATGCGGCGTGAACCCATATCGCGTAAAGCGCGGCAGTGCCCGCATTGACTACAACCGTCCTGTCAACTTCACGTTCGACAACAAAAGCTACCAAGGCTATCACGGCGATACCTTAGCCTCTGCACTATTGGCAGAAGGCACCCGTATGATTGGCCGTAGCTTTAAATACGGACGCCCACGGGGTATTTATGGTGCCGGCGCAGAAGAGCCGAATGCACTGATGCAATTGGAATTGGGTGCATACACTGTACCGGATGCCAAAGCGACCCAAATCGAACTATACGAAGGCCTGATTGCGTCAACGACCACCGGCTGGCCATCATTGAACTTCGATGCCAAAGGCTTGTTAGGTAAATTTGGTCGCTTTATGCCACCAGGTTTCTACTACAAAACCTTCATGAAGCCAGATGGCTGGTGGCCATTCTACGAACAACTGATTCGTAAAGCTGCAGGTTACGCAGAAGCACCACGTGAAGCCGACCCAGAACATTACGATCACCTGCATCACCATGTAGACGTGATCATTGTTGGTGCGGGCGTATGTGGTATCTCTGCCGCGCTAATCGCTGCGCGTAGTGGTCTAAAAACCCTGATCATTGACGAACAAAACGAAATGGGTGGCTGGTTGCTATCTGACGCTCATCAAGTGATTGATGGCCTATCAGGTGCAGCCTGGTTAGAGAAATCACTGGCAGAACTAGATGCCTCTCCACTCGTGACGCGTCTACCACGTGCAACCGCATTTGCTTTGCACGACTACAACATGATTCAAGTGGTAGAGCAGATCCAAGATCACCTACCAATTGCTAGCCGCGAACCAGATGCGCCACGCCAACGTCTACATAACGTGCGTGCCCATCACATCGTGTTAGCGACGGGTACAATCGAACGTCCATTGGTGTTCGGTTACAACGACTTGCCAGGCGTCTTAACCAACGCCGCAGGCCAAACTTACTTAAACCGTTACGGCGTACAAGTAGGTAAAGAAATCCTGATCCAGACCAGCAACGACTACGCTTACGACACCGCACGTGATCTAGCGGAAAGTGGTGCCCGTGTTTGGTTGGCCGATACCCGTGCATTTGGTGCGTCAGCAGAACGCCAAAAGGCAGCGAAAGCCGCCGGTGCAGAACTACTATTAGGCTACGGTATTGCCAAAGCCCATGGTGGTAAGAAAGTCACTGGCGCCGATCTTGTTCGCCTAGACACTCACAGCAACAAAGTGGTTGGTCGTGGTCCACACGTCAACTGCGATGCCTTGCTATCGTCTGGTGGCCAATCACCAACCGTCCACTTGTTCTGCCACAACGGCGGCCGTCCAGTATGGGACGAAAAACGTCTCGCTTTCGTCGTGCCAGAAACAGGCCGCCCAGGCATTGCTTGTGTGGGTTCTGTGACCGGTAACTTCGTCTTGGCAGACGCGATTGCGCAAACTGGCCGTGCAATGCAAGCCGTATGTGAATCACTCGGTAAGTCAGCGGTGTTGGATCTACCAACAGCAGATTCTGCAGAAGTGGCACAAGCCCGCAAGATCTTCCGTGTACCGGATGGCAAACCAGAAGGCGAAGGCGCAAAAGCCTTTGTTGACTTCCAGAACGACGTTGACGTTGGTGGCATCTACGTCGCTGTTCGCGAAAACTTCCGCAACATCGAACACGTCAAACGCTATACCGCGCTAGGCTTTGGTACAGACCAAGGTAAGCTATCGAACGTGAACGGTTTTGCGATTGCTGCAGAAGCAATGGGTAAACCAATCTCTGAAGTAGGTACCACCACCTACCGTCCATCGTACACACCAGTGACGTTTGGCGCGCTAGCTGGCCACCTACAAGGCGACACCTTCGAACCACGCCGCTATACCGCGATCCACCCATCGCACGAAGCACGTGGTGCCAAGTACGAAGTGGTTGGCCAATGGATGCGTCCTTGGTACTTCCCACAAGGTAATGAAGACCTACATGCCGCCGTGAACCGCGAATGCGTCTCTACCCGTAACCGCGTAGGTATCATGGACGCGTCTACCCTAGGTAAGATCGACGTTCGTGGCCCGGATGCACGTGAGTTCCTCAACCGCGTGTACTCCAACGCATGGACAAAACTAGAGCCAGGTAAATGTCGTTATGGTCTGATGCTAGACGAAAACGGCATGGTAATGGACGATGGTGTGACCGCATGTATCGGTGAAAACCACTTCCACATGACCACCACCTCTGGTGGCGCCGCCAAAGTGATGGGCTGGCTAGAACGCTGGCACCAAACAGAATGGCCAGAACTAAAAGTCTGGTTCACCTCTGTCACCGATCACTGGAGCACCGTCGCGATTGTTGGCCCAGAAAGCCGCAAAGTATTAGCGAAACTGTGTAAAGACATCGACCTAAGCCCAGCCGCCTTCAAATTCATGGACGGCCGCGAAGGAACCGTTGCCGGTCTACCTGCACGCGTCTTCCGTATCAGCTTCTCAGGTGAAGTTGCCTACGAAGTAAACGTGGATGCTAGCTACGGCCAGTACCTATGGGAAGAAGTGATGAAAGCCGGTAAGGAATTCGACATCACCCCATACGGCACCGAAACCATGCACGTACTACGTGCAGAAAAAGGCTACATCATCGTTGGTCAAGACACCGACGGCTCGGTTAGTCCAATCGACCTCGGCATGGGCTGGGCAGTTGGTATGAAGAAACCATTTAGTTTCTTAGGCCGCCGCTCACTCACCCGTAGCGATACCGTACGTAAAGACCGTAAACAACTCGTGGGTCTACTACCAGAAGATCCAAACGTCGTACTAGTCGAAGGTGCGCAAATTGTGGAAGGCCCAGTGGTCGCACCAAAAGTAGGTGAGCCACCGGTTAAAATGTTTGGTCACGTGACCTCTAGCTACTACAGCGCCTTCATGGGCCGCTCGGTCGCCATGGCTGTCGTCAAAGGTGGTCTAGACCGCATGGGCGACACTGTACACGTATGGGCAGGTGGCAAGGTTCACAAAGCAACGATTGCCTCATCTGTCTTCCTAGATCCGCAAGGAGAGCGTCAAAATGGCTGAATTTAAACCTTACATGCAGTCACCCCTGCATCACTTTGACCTACCAGCGCGTGCCAGCCTAGTAAATGACACCGCCGGCATCTGGGCAAACGAACTACCACTACGTGGCTTCACCACCTTGCGTGGTGACGCTAACGATCCAGCGTTTGTGAGCGCAGTGGAAAGTACACTGAAGCAAAGCCTACCGGTGAAGCCAAGCACCTTCAGCTTTGGTCCAAGTGGCACCGTCATCTGGTTATCGCCAGACGAATGGTTGATTACCGGACCAAAAGAAAAGAACACCAGCTTGATGCAATCCCTAGAGGCAGCGCTTGGTGAGCAACACGTACAAGTGGTGGATAACTCGGGTGGCTACACCATGGTGTACCTCACCGGCAAAGAGCACGTCACCTCACTACGTCACCTAGGCGTGTATGACTTCGAAAGCATCGAACCAGGTCAAGCGATTAGCACCGTGATTAGCAAGATCAACGTCACCGTGTACCGTCATGACAACAAAGGGTTCTTTGTGATCTTCCGCCGCAGCTTTGCGGATTATGTGTGGAAGATCATAGAGCGCACAGCGAAGCCGTATGGATTTGGTGTGTGTGCGTTGTCTAGTGAGTTGGGATTGGTGGGCTAAGTT
>NZ_JAJBZT010000021.1 GCF_020564625.1 Leeia speluncae | reverse complement strand
GGTAACTAGCAAAGAAATTATTAAGTGCTTACACAGTCAAGAAAAGAAATTTTTTTGAGTGTACAAGCCAGTTTTAAAGATTGAACTTAAGAGTTTGATCCTGGCTCAGATTGAACGCTGGCGGAATGCTTTACACATGCAAGTCGAACGGCAGCACAGGTGCTTGCACCTGGTGGCGAGTGGCGAACGGGTGAGTAATGCATCGGAACGTACCGTGTAGTGGGGGATAACGCATCGAAAGGTGTGCTAATACCGCATACGTCCTGAGGGAGAAAGTGGGGGATCGCAAGACCTCACGCTATACGAGCGGCCGATGTCCGATTAGCTAGTTGGTGAGGTAAAGGCTCACCAAGGCGACGATCGGTAGCTGGTCTGAGAGGACGACCAGCCACACTGGGACTGAGACACGGCCCAGACTCCTACGGGAGGCAGCAGTGGGGAATTTTGGACAATGGGCGAAAGCCTGATCCAGCCATTCCGCGTGAGTGAAGAAGGCCTTCGGGTTGTAAAGCTCTTTTGTTAGGGAGGAAATCCTAGTGGCTAATATCCATTGGGGATGACAGTACCTAAAGAATAAGGACCGGCTAACTACGTGCCAGCAGCCGCGGTAATACGTAGGGTCCAAGCGTTAATCGGAATTACTGGGCGTAAAGCGTGCGCAGGCGGCAGATTAAGCTAGATGTGAAATCCCCGAGCTCAACTTGGGAACTGCGTTTAGAACTGGTCAGCTAGAGTACGTCAGAGGGGGGTAGAATTCCACGTGTAGCAGTGAAATGCGTAGAGATGTGGAGGAATACCGATGGCGAAGGCAGCCCCCTGGGATGATACTGACGCTCATGCACGAAAGCGTGGGGAGCAAACAGGATTAGATACCCTGGTAGTCCACGCCCTAAACGATGTCTACTAGTTGTCGGGGGAGGAATCCTTTGGTAACGAAGCTAACGCGAGAAGTAGACCGCCTGGGGAGTACGGTCGCAAGATTAAAACTCAAAGGAATTGACGGGGGCCCGCACAAGCGGTGGATGATGTGGATTAATTCGATGCAACGCGAAAAACCTTACCTACCCTTGACATGTCAGGAATGCCGAAGAGATTTGGCAGTGCTCGAAAGAGAACCTGAGCACAGGTGCTGCATGGCTGTCGTCAGCTCGTGTCGTGAGATGTTGGGTTAAGTCCCGCAACGAGCGCAACCCTTGCCATTAGTTGCCATCATTAAGTTGGGCACTTTAATGGGACTGCCGGTGACAAACCGGAGGAAGGTGGGGATGACGTCAAGTCCTCATGGCCCTTATGGGTAGGGCTTCACACGTCATACAATGGTCGGTACAGAGGGTTGCGAAGCCGCGAGGTGGAGCTAATCTCAGAAAGCCGATCGTAGTCCGGATTGGAGTCTGCAACTCGACTCCATGAAGTCGGAATCGCTAGTAATCGCGGATCAGCATGTCGCGGTGAATACGTTCCCGGGCCTTGTACACACCGCCCGTCACACCATGGGAGTGGAATCCGCCAGAAGTAGGTAGCCTAACCGTAAGGAGGGCGCTTACCACGGTAGGTTTCATGACTGGGGTGAAGTCGTAACAAGGTAGCCGTAGGGGAACCTGCGGCTGGATCACCTCCTTTCTAGAGCGAAGTTAGAGTCAAGTACTCACACTTATCGGTTGTTAAAGAAGAGAAGAGAGCTGGGTCAGTAGCTCAGTCGGTTAGAGCACCGTCTTGATAAGGCGGGGGTCATAGGTTCGATTCCTATCTGACCCACCAAGCGATCGTGAATACATGGGGGTTTAGCTCAGCTGGGAGAGCACCTGCTTTGCAAGCAGGGGGTCGTCGGTTCGATCCCGTCAACCTCCACCAGTGACGAATTGTGAATACTTAGAGGTTATCTGAGTATTGATATTTCGTTATTGAAACGAAATTGTTCTTTAAAAAAATGGAAGAAGTAAAGAAGAGAAAGCGAGAGCGATCATAGTTAATTCTATGATGGTTTGAGTGAGTAACTTCGGGTTTAGATTGAATCGATATAGACATTGAAAGATGTTTATATAGCAAACAACACAGCTGAGAAACTTATAAAACTGGAATATCCAGGGTTATAGGATCAAGCGACTAAGTGCATGTGGTGGATGCCTAGGCGATTACAGGCGATGAAGGACGTGGCAGCCTGCGAAAAGCTCCGGGGAGTCGGCAACAGACTTTGATCCGGAGATATCCGAATGGGGAAACCCGGCCCGCAAGGGTCATCCTGTACTGAATACATAGGTACAGCGAAGCGAACCTGGTGAACTGAAACATCTAAGTAGCCAGAGGAAAAGAAATCAACCGAGATTCCGTAAGTAGTGGCGAGCGAACGCGGAACAGCCTGTATGTGATAGCAGTTCTCTTAGTGGAATGGTCTGGAAAGGCCAGCGATAGTGGGTGATAGCCCCGTACACGAAAAGACAATTGTGGTACTAAGCATACGACAAGTAGGGCGGGACACGAGAAATCCTGTCTGAAGATGGGGGGACCATCCTCCAAGGCTAAATACTCGTAATCGACCGATAGTGAACCAGTACCGTGAGGGAAAGGCGAAAAGAACCCCGGAAGGGGAGTGAAATAGAACCTGAAACCGCATGCATACAAACAGTGGGAGCAGACTTGTTCTGTGACTGCGTACCTTTTGTATAATGGGTCAGCGACTTACATTCAGTAGCAAGCTTAACCGGATAGGGGAGGCGTAGCGAAAGCGAGTCTGATAAGGGCGAACAGTTGCTGGGTGTAGACCCGAAACCAAGTGATCTATCCATGGCCAGGATGAAGGTTGGGTAACACCAACTGGAGGTCCGAACCCACTAACGTTGAAAAGTTAGGGGATGAGCTGTGGATAGGGGTGAAAGGCTAAACAAACTTGGAAATAGCTGGTTCTCTCCGAAAACTATTTAGGTAGTGCCTCATGTATCACTCACGGGGGTAGAGCACTGTTATGGCTAGGGGGTCATTGCGATTTACCAAACCATGGCAAACTCCGAATACCGTGAAGTGCGAGCATGGGAGACAGACGGTGGGTGCTAACGTCCATCGTCAAGAGGGAAACAACCCAGACCGCCAGCTAAGGTCCCAAATGATATGCTAAGTGGAAAACGAGGTGGGAAGGCATAGACAGCCAGGATGTTGGCTTAGAAGCAGCCATCATTTAAAGAAAGCGTAATAGCTCACTGGTCGAGTCGTCCTGCGCGGAAGATGTAACGGGGCTCAAGCATATAACCGAAGCTGCGGATATGTACTAAGTACATATGGTAGGAGAGCGTTCTGTAGGCCTGCGAAGGTGTCTTGAGAAGGATGCTGGAGGTATCAGAAGTGCGAATGCTGACATGAGTAGCGATAAAGGGAGTGAAAAGCTCCCTCGCCGAAAACCCAAGGTTTCCTACGCAACGTTCATCGGCGTAGGGTGAGTCGGCCCCTAAGGCGAGGCAGAGATGCGTAGTCGATGGGAAACAGGTTAATATTCCTGTACCGATTATGGATGCGATGGGGGGACGGAGAAGGTTAGGTTAGCGGCCTGTTGGAATAGGTCGTTTAAGCGTGTAGGCGTGCTGCATAGGCAAATCCGTGCGGCTGAGCTGAGGCGTGATGACGAGGATCCACGTGATCTGAAGTAACTGATACCAAGCTTCCAGGAAAAGCCTCTAAGCTTCAGTCCATAATTGACCGTACCGCAAACCGACACAGGTGGGTAGGGTGAGAATCCTAAGGCGCTTGAGAGAACTCAGGAGAAGGAACTCGGCAAATTGACACCGTAACTTCGGGATAAGGTGTGCCCAGATAACGTGAAGGCCCTGCGGCTGGAGCGGTAATGGGTTGCAGTGAAATGGTGGCTGCGACTGTTTAATAAAAACACAGCACTCTGCAAACACGAAAGTGGACGTATAGGGTGTGACGCCTGCCCGGTGCTGGAAGATTAAATGATGGGGTGCAAGCTCTTGATTGAAGTCCCAGTAAACGGCGGCCGTAACTATAACGGTCCTAAGGTAGCGAAATTCCTTGTCGGGTAAGTTCCGACCCGCACGAATGGCGTAACGATGGCCACACTGTCTCCTCCTGAGACTCAGCGAAGTTGAAATGTTTGTGAAGATGCAATCTCCCCGCGGCTAGACGGAAAGACCCCGTGCACCTTTACTGTAGCTTTGCATTGGACTTTGAACAGACTTGTGTAGGATAGGTGGGAGACTTTGAAGTATGAACGCTAGTTCATATGGAGTCGTCCTTGAAATACCACCCTGGTGTGTTTGAGGTTCTAACCCAGGTCCGTAATCCGGATCGGGGACCGTGCATGGTAGGCAGTTTGACTGGGGCGGTCTCCTCCCAAATTGTAACGGAGGAGCTCGAAGGTTCTCTAGGTACGGTCGGAAATCGTACTGATAGCGCAATGGCAAAAGAGAGCTTGACTGCGAGACTGACAAGTCGAGCAGGTGCGAAAGCAGGACATAGTGATCCGGTGGTTCTGAATGGAAGGGCCATCGCTCAACGGATAAAAGGTACGCCGGGGATAACAGGCTGATTCCTCCCAAGAGTTCACATCGACGGGGGAGTTTGGCACCTCGATGTCGGCTCATCACATCCTGGGGCTGAAGCCGGTCCCAAGGGTATGGCTGTTCGCCATTTAAAGTGGTACGTGAGCTGGGTTTAAAACGTCGTGAGACAGTTTGGTCCCTATCTGCCGTGGGCGTTGGAAATTTGAGGGGGGCTGCTCCTAGTACGAGAGGACCGGAGTGGACGCATCTCTGGTGTACCGGTTATCACGCCAGTGGTATCGCCGGGTAGCTAAATGCGGAATAGATAAGCGCTGAAAGCATCTAAGCGCGAAACTAGCCTCAAGATGAGATTTCCCTGAGCCTATAAGGCTCCTGAAGGGTCGTTCGAGACCAGGACGTTGATAGGTCGGGTGTGGAAGCGCAGTAATGTGTTAAGCTAACCGATACTAATTGCCCGAGAGGCTTGATCCTATAACCGTGGATATTGGTTTTAGGCTGTGTGTTTGTGATCTGAACCTGAGAAAATACTTCTTCTGTTTTTAGTGGTGAGTGATGGATTGAAAGAATCACTTGCTGCGTACAAGTTACGCTTGGTGGCCATAGCACGTTGGACCCACGCCTTCCCATTTCGAACAGGACCGTGAAACGACGTAGCGCCGATGATAGTGAGCATTGCGCTTGTG
>NZ_JAJBZT010000020.1 GCF_020564625.1 Leeia speluncae | reverse complement strand
CACAAAAAGAGTATATAGAAAACAGCCAGAATGATGGCCGCTTTCGCATGATTCTGGCTATCTTGCCCAACCCTTTGCCCGCCTCCTTGCAAAGCTAACGTTAGCGCTGATACGGCAACCAGCCAGCCAGCGGCGTGCCTTATACTGGATAAAAAACTTTTAAAAATTTCCCGTTTGTCATCTGTCTTGGCGCGTTCATATTCAGCCGTAGCCACGATTTCAGCGGGGTCTACTTTTAAAATGACTGCCAGTTTAAAACACATTTCAGCGTCAATAATTCTTTGACCGCTCATATATCTACTGATTACTGGTGTTGTGGTTTCTAGCACTTTTGCTAGTGCATAGTCACTTTTACAGCCCGTAACTTCCTTGGCCTGTTCTAAATAATTCAGTGTTGTCTTGTCCATGATTTCCCCTTTATGGGCTATTTCTGATTGAACTATAGCAGTTTTTACCAGTTGACAACCTTACCAGCTGGTAGCTAGTCTTTAAAACAGTTACCAGCCGGTAGCTATTGACAGACTACTTCAAGGGGCAGTTCCCATGCTAAAGATTCAAATTGACAATCCGCACTTCGAAGCGAAAACCGGCACATCACAAAAAACCGGAAAACCTTATTCCATTCGTGAACAAAAAGGTTGGGCGTTTCTACTGGATCAAGACGGCAAACCTAATCAATACCCTACCCAAATTGTTATCTCTCTCGGAGATACACAACAACCTTATCCAGTTGGTAATTATTCCTTGTCTGATTCTTCTATTTACGTGGATCGTTTCGGACGTTTAACGGTTGGTCGTTTGAACTTAATTCGTGCTGCTGAAGCTGTGCAGCAAAGTGCGCAAAAAGTAGCGTAATTAGGGAGGCGGGTCTGTTACACCCGCCGGAACTCTCAAAATGAGAGTAAACCACCGGATTTTAGTCAAATGATTGAACCCTTCTGCGACTGGTTAGACATTGAGCAAACGTTTGATTTTGACATTCCTGTTATGCGAAACGGGTTCCGTCAAGACGTTTCTAATGATGGCGAAATCATCAGGGAAAAAGGTTATGTTCAAAGATTCAGGGGGTCTTATGACACTTCGCTTTCGATTGTTTCCGATGGTCGCACTCTTAAGCTTTCTGGCAATATTGGCCGCTTTGGACGTCCTGATAACCTTTTCGGATATTCACTCGTCAAGTGCATTGAGTTGGCTTCAGATTTTGTCCAGTCCTTGGGCTTTCCTCGTTTTTCTAGTGGATATGATCTCGCTCGTGTTTTTAACTCTAAGTCTAAAAATGCTTCTAGAGATGGCTATACCGGAGCACAAATTAAGCGCGTTGATTTCACGTCTAACTTTCAGGCGCAATCAGCAGAAGAATCCAGAATCTTTAGCACCCTCTCAGGTTGGCAATTGCACAGACAAGAGCGATTAACCAAGCTCTACCCCCATGGCGTTACTTATAACGAAGGCTCAAACCGTTGGTATTTCAAGCTTTATAACAAAAGTTACGAATCGGGTCTCTACCCTGCCCAGCCGGACAAACCGGATTACAAAGTTTTTAAAGAGCGTGAGAACTTTTACTTTTACGCTCGCGCTGAATTATCGCTTCGCTACAAATGGCTCAAAGAGAAAAATTTACATCGTATTGACGCTTGGACAAATGAAGGTCTACAGATCGAAGAAGGGGCTGCACCCATGACAAACATCATTGATTTATCTATATACAACAAATTCACGGGGCAATTGAAGCGCGCTGAACATATCGCTACCCCTGCCAATCTTTTCGACTGTATACCCACCAACCTAGCCAAGTATGGACGTATGTACTTTGATGGTCACGACATAAAACAGATTGTTTCTGAAGCTACCTTTTATCGCATTAAAAAACAGTTAATCGAATATGGTATTGATATTTCAAGACCGATGAATGTTGAGCGTTTGCCAATGCACTTCAACATCATTGAATTTACGCCAGTTCAATTACCTGCTGAGTTTTCTAGATTGCGTAATGAACGACCAAAATTAATGGCTGTTGCTTAGTCGAGCGAGTTTAGAGCGCTGGCCAACGCCAGTGCAGCCAAGCGACTAAACGAGTGATTACATGACTTATTACCTTGCCTGTCCTGAACCCAATCCAACTGACACAAGCCAATGCGCTTGGTTGGAAGTTCAACAAAGTATTTTCCAGCCTCTTACCTATCAAGAGGGGGCTGTAATTTCTGCCGCGATCGTTTCGGTCTGGTTCGTGGCTGCAAACTTAAAGACCGTTCTTAACTTTATACGTGGAGGTTCTTCAAATGAAGAATAGTAAATTGCTGTTGTTGTCTGGTTCTGTTGCTTTCTCTGCAGTGGGTTCACAAGCTTTTGCTGATGTAGCTTTGCCAGCTCTTGACACTTCCGATGCTGCTGATGTTGCAACTTGGGCTATCGCTGGTATCACATCTTATTTCTTGATTAAGGCAACCCCAGTAATCGTAATGTGGGGCGTTGGTAAAATTTCATCTTACCTTGGCCGTGGTTAATTTGAATTAACCTTGGGATAGGGGGAAACCCCTTCCCACTCTTAACCTTGGGCGACACATCATGCAAGGCTACCTCGTATTACTCGCTTTTCTTCCTGCTGCTTGGATACTTTTCAAATGAACCGAATCTCTAGAAATCTAATCTTCTTTCTATTCGGTTTCATCCTTTCACTTCTTATCGTTCCTTCCTTTGCTGGTGGCCTTACTACTGCTGTAAAAAACGGTGTTAGTACTACCATTAACGCTGCTGATAATTACTTCACTACCTATACATCAAAAACTGCTGCCCAAGCTGCTGGAGCCGTTGAAACGGCTACTTCTGGTAATTTCATGCGCCAACTTGCTCACCAAGTCGAAGATGTAGCAACTGGTCGAACCTTTGACGCAAAGTTAGTTGATTCTATTCCTGCAAGTACCATCGCCAAGCAAGTTGCAAAGAATGCTATGGGCGGATTAGCAAAGCAAATCATTGTCGACATGATTGCTGATGAAATGGTTGATCAGGGCAAAAAGTGGATGGCTGATTCTAAAGCTTGGGTTCAGGAAGTCCCTCCTGATCCTTCGGCATGTCCCAATGGTTCAGGTTGTAATAATGGCAACGCTTATTATTATCGAACTGAAGGCTGGAACACTGACCGCTTAACACTTGGTCAATGTGTTGATAAAGGTGTTGCAGGTGGAAGTAAGGCAAACTTTAACGTTCCCGGTCATGTTGCTTATTCGTGGCAAGATGGCTCTGACTGGGTTTACATGGCTAAGTCTACGCCGGAAGGTTCTTGGCAGCGACAGTTCTCCTGCACTTACGCTGGCCTAATGGATCCTATCTACAATCCTGTTGATCTTACTGGTTTAGAAAATGCCGTAAATACTGCAATTGCTGGCTCTCCTGATTTTACGCTTGATTTAGTTCATGCCCTTGGTCAAATGGGTGAAATCCAAACTGTCGGACCATATATCACAATTCCAGAAGGTCAACCTAATGTTCAAACGGTTGGACCCACTACAACAGTAAAAGGACCAGAAACCCAAATTAGTAATACAACAGATGCTGCTGGTAATACTAAAACTGAGACGGTGACTCCAGTTAGTAATTACACGACTAATGCTAATACCTATACAACTAATTTCAATTACGAATATAACACCTATGAAAATGGTACTAAGGTCTCAACAACCGTAACTACCAAAGCGCCTGACACTTCTGATCTTTGCGCTCTTCATCCTGATATAAGTCTTTGCAAGGTTCACACGGCCTCTGCATCTAATTGTGGTAGTCCTCCTCCCTGTGATGGTGATGCTATTGCTTGCACTGCCCTTATCGAACAATTTAAAAGAAACTGTCAGACCTTTGAAGACCCAGAAGCACAGCCATACAAAGATAAATACGATCAATTGTTAGCCTCATACAATGATGTAAAAGGTGGCGCATGGGGTGATAACGCAACATCAAAAGACGTTTCTAATCTGATTGATTTCACCCAATATAAAGCCGGTACAGTCTGTCCCTTTACTAACCTTAATGGCTATTTTCAAGGTTTTGGACCGATACCTGCTATGACAATAACGGGTGCTGATATTTCAGTAACTTGTGATCTCGGAACTCCCATTTCAACGATCGTACTACTAGCTGTTGGCATACTTTGTGCACTCCTTTTTTATCGTTCACTAGGTTCTTAATATGGGAAAAATTATTGCATGGGCGCTTGGTGGCTTAGCCACGTTTCTAGGTCCTTTACTTGCTAAAGCTCTTTTCTCGCTTGGCGTTGGTGCTGTTACTTATGTTGGTATTGATACTCTACAGCAAAAAATGAGCTTGTTTATTTTTCAACAACTCAACTCTACGGGCCAAACTCTTTACCTTGGTTTAGATTACTTCGGAATCATCGCAGCCATTCAAATGTTTCTTGCTACTGGTTCCGCTATTCTTACACTTAAAGCGACTAAAACCGCTTTTACCATATCTAAAAGCTAATTATGTCTATTGCCATTTCTGAACTTTGGACAGGTTTACCGGGCAACGGTAAAACTCTTTTCGTAATTGAACACCTGCACAAATTAAGACAAGAAGAACCTGATCTTCCTATTTATGTTCATGGTATCGATTGGAAAGACAAAGGCATTGAAGAAATCAATCCCCTTCCTATTCCTGACCCTAATGAATGGCATTTACTCCCTGCTCCTTGCTACGTTGTCATTGACGAATGCCAAGATGTTTTTCCTAAACGTCCTAATAATTCAGCCGTTCCAGATAAGTGCGCGATGTTTGCAAAACTGCGTCATGATGGTTTTCGTACCTTATTAATTACCCAAGACGCTAAAGACATTGATCCTTTTGTTACTAGAAAGATTGGTAAACACACTCATTTAGAAAGAATGGCGGGGGCTGAAGCAACCCAGCATGTTATTAAGCCTAAAGTTTTTGATCCAGATTCTAAGGCCGCTCGAAAAGGTGCTGAATTTGTAACCCGTACATTTCCAAAAAAGTATTACGACTATTATCGATCTGCTGAAACGCACACCATGAAATTTAAGATGCCAAAAGCTTTTAGGCTTGGTATCTATTCAATATTATTTGCTGTCTTTGCTATATCGTTTTTCATTTATAAATATCACAACGGTTTCTTTACAGACATTACTGGCACAAAAGAAAAGCCTGCTTCTGACGGTCTTGTATTATCAAAAAAAGAATCCCCTGCTTCTTTGCCTTCTGGCCCGTCCTCTAAGCCGAAAACTGAAAAAGAATTTTTTGATGAAAGAAAACCTTTAATTCAAGGCTTCCCACAAACCGCACCTAGATATGATTCAATGTCTACCCCTGTTCGTGCTCAAAAGCTCACTATGTGCGTTTTAACGGCTTCCAGATGTGAATGCTATAACCAAGATGGTGGGAAGATTCCAGACACACCCAAACGAACCTGTGAATATGTCGCTAAAAATGGGTATTTTGACGACACTATTCCAGATCGACAAAACATAGAACCCTCTAATTCATTAGCGGCTAACCCTCTAACCGATTCTTCTCAGAAATTAGATACTACTAATCAGACCACGATTAAAGACGTTACTGGGGCTGATAAGAAATGGCCTATCAAAGCTCAACCTTACAGTTAGTGAACACACCTTACCGTGTGGGCGGGTCGTCCCCGCCCAGTCACATGCGAAGCATACTGTGACAGGCCAACGGCCTCACTCCTCATCTCCCCTTCTTAGTGCGGAATGATTGCAAGCCTCTGCATCTTCCTGTGAGAACAAACCGCAAAGATTAGCAAAAGGCCATATCACACCCTAAAGACAAAAAACAGTCTTAAACCGTTCACAACTGTTTAGTTATGACGTTGCTGCACGTGAGGAATCGTTTTTAGAGGAAAGTGAATACTTTCCGATTTCACCCCTTCAAGGGGCGGGGGATGGGTTTTTAATCGGGGTATGGGGGACGCTCCCCCATTAGGGTTTGGGACACGTCCCAAGGTCTTGACGTAAAAAAACCCTCTTTTAGAGGGTTTGTTGCATTATATTGACATGCGTTTTATATACTTTATTGTCATAAGACCGAATTATGCGAA
>NZ_JAJBZT010000019.1 GCF_020564625.1 Leeia speluncae | reverse complement strand
CCCGTTTACCGGTACGGGCAGATTGAGATTGGCCGTTAATCAGAAGGCCGTGTTCTTTTTGCAAGAAGGCGGTGACTTCGGGAAGAATAGGGATAAGATTTTCTGACATGCTAAGTCTCTTTTGATTGCCAAAATTAAATAACACTCAATCTAATTGATGGCAATTAGATTGAGTGTTTTGATGTATTAAATGGCGTGGCGTTCTTGAAATTGTGTGGCTACTTTTGATGGTGCGGTTTCTTTTAAGAAAAAGGTTAAAATCGTTGCGATAACTGAACCAGCCGATGCAATCCACATGACGATAGATAAACCGTATTGATCAGCTGCAAAACCTGCGATGGTTGGGGTAACAAAGCCGCCAAATAATTCGCCAACTCCCATGATTAGCCCTAATGCGGATGCAATTTGGGATGGATGAACGGTCTCTGCAGGGATAGTTGCCATGAAAAGGGTAAAGCAACCAAGGCCTGTGTAAGTCAGAAATACGAGCGGTAGCATCGCGCTAGCACTGTTGACATACAACAGTACCATTGGGCAAAAACTCGCCAAAATAGAAAAGATAATCATGGCTGGTTTTCGGCCAATTTTGTCTGATAGTGCGGAAACAACAAAGCCCCAAATCATCCATGCAAATCCTAGGCTACTCATAATAGAGCCCATAGTTTCAGGGCTGAATTTCTTCACTGTCATCAAAAAGGTTGGAGTGAAGGAGATTAAGGTAATAAACCAAGAAATGTAGAAGCATGAGATCAGCACACATAACAAAATGTTACGGTTCTTAAGCAAAGCCATATATTCGCTTGGGCGTTTGGTTTCTGGGTCTACGCCGGCAGATGGGTGTGCACCTCGTTTGTGTTGAACAAACTTCCAGATTAAAAAAGCAATGATTAATCCTGGAATACAAGAAAGGTAAAATGCAGTACGCCATCCGTAATGAGTAGCCATCCAGATCAATACTGGTGGCGCTAATACCGCACCAATTAATCCTGGAGCGGAAGCATTCACTAAGCCCATGTTTAATCCACGACGAGATGGGGTAGAAGCTTCTGCTATCAAGGATTGAGAAATGGGTAGAACTGGTCCTTCAGCAATGCCCATCATGGCACGGAAAACTAATAAGCTAACAAATGTCGTGACCATGCCAGAAGCAGCGGATAGCAGTGAAAAAGCAATCACTGATAGCACTAATAAGCCTTTTTTAGATTCCTTTTTGTCTGCATAAGCGCCAAGTGTCGCTCCAGATATTGCCCAAGCTAATGCCAAGGTAGAAGACAGTAAGCCAAGCTGTGTGTTGTTTAGTTTTAACTCTGCAGCAACAAAAGGAAAAAGAAAAGATAGGGCTAGACGATCAAAAAAAACAAAGCCGAATCCTAAAAAGAGAATCAGCAATAGCCGATTTTCGTATGTATTGATTTTCATTGTAGTGTCCTCTTTTGAACCACCCATTTTGTGTGGTGTAACTGCTTCGGTTGGGTGTGTGATATCAATCTAATCAAGTTTTCATATTCGGGTTTGACTGAGACGGTCACTTCATTTGTCTGTCTCAGTCACTACCGGAAACTAAATTAGTTCAGAATAAATTCGGCACAACGTTCGGCAATCATCACAACAGGGGCATTTGTATTACCTGAAACAATGGTTGGCATAATCGATGCATCACAAATTCTTAAGCCATGCACGCCCCTGACTCGCAATTGAGTATCCACGACGGATTGTTCATCACTCCCCATGCGACACGTCCCAACTGGGTGGTAGACCGTCTTTGCATGGGTACGAACATGGGCTTCTAACGCTTCGTCAGTAATCTCCGCTTGTTTAGCAGGACGAAGTTCTTCTGAAATGAGATGGCTAAGAGACGGGGCTCGCAAAATTTGACGGGCTAATGAAACGCCTTTTTTGAGTGTTTCTACATCTGATTGCACTTGCAACGCGCCACTTTCGAAAAAGATGGGCGCCTTAGGGTCTGCCGATCTAAGTTGCATGTAGCCACGGGATGCAGGACGTAAATGGCATGGATTAATCGAAATACCATGTCCTTCAATGGGTTCTCTATCCACATCACCAACCAGTGTCGGTAAAGTATGGAATTGAATGTCAGGACGATTACCGCCGGTGGTATCCACAAAACCACCAGACTCCACCACGTTAGACGTCAACAAGCCGGTGCGGAAAAGTTTCCATTGAATACCGTGTTTAAGCGCGGTTAATCCTTTATCGTTTCCTAGCAGGCTAATAGGATGTTTTGTTCGTCCGTAAACAGAAACTTCAAGATGATCTTGGAAATTTTGGCCAACATTTTCAGATGCGTGAACAATAGGAATACCCAACGATTGCAGATGTGCTCCTGGCCCGATCCCCGATAGCATTAAGATTTTAGGGGTGGATAGGGCGCCAGCCGCTAAAATAATTTCTCCACCGGCCTGAAGCACTACTTCTACCGTGGTGCCATTTGTTTGTTGGTAGACTAAGCCTGTGACATGCTTTTCTTTATTGAAAATTAAGCGGCTAACGTAGCAACCTGTTCTTATCGTGAGATTCGGTTGATGTTTTACCGCTTCAAGATAGGTAGAGGCGGTACTACCTCTTTGACCATTGAAGGTGGTGGTATGGTAAAAGCCAATTCCTGCTTGGTTTTTACCATTAAAATCATCATTGTAAGGAATGCCTGATTCCTGTGCGGCTTTAACAAATGCCAAACTTAACGGATGGCGATACCGCGTATCGCTTACTTTTAAAGGGCCGTCCACACCATGATAAGGGGCTGAAAGTCGCATGTGGCCTTCTGCTTTTTTAAAGGCGGCTAGTACCTTATCCCATTCCCATCCGGTACATCCTTGTTTTACCCAGTCTTCGTAGTCGGCTTGTGTGCCACGGATATACACCATAGCGTTAACTGAACTGCCACCACCTAGCGTGCGTCCTTGAGGAACAAAGGTTTTACGATTCGCAGCCGCCGTTTGTGGTTCGCTTTCATAAATAACCGTCCGCTCTGTACCAATCACTTTGATAAACGTGGCGGGCATATGAATAAATTGCGAATTGTCTGCAGGCCCATCTTCAAGCAACAATACCTTTTTGCCTGCATTAACTAATCGGTGCGTGATTACACAGCCACCAGAACCGCCCCCAACCACGATGTAATCGTATTTCTCCACTTGGTGTCCCCAATATTTAGAATTTTGATAGCAGAGAATAGGTGCTTACATAAAAAGAGGTTTGACTGATCGTGACAGAAGCGTTGATTCGCTAAGACAACTTGCTAATTTATTAATTTGTTAATGTATTGACGAAATACATCGAAAAAGTATAGATTCTTTTTAAAAACAAACAGCTAGAAATTTGAAAGAGGAGGGGGTATGGCAATCGATACGCTAGCCCAATGTATTCGCACATCTCATCTCGATAGCCATGAGCGAAGAGATTTTTGGGTTCACTCGGTTCACAACCTCATTGTTCATATTGACTGCTCCAGCCAGCCAGATTCCGGCATAGAGGCACAATTAATTCACCAGCCTTTTGGGTTAATTAAAATGAATGAAATCTCTGCAAATGAGCATGCGGTAGAGAGAAGTATTCATAATATTCGTCAAAACCCAAAAGAATCTGTATTTGTTTGTCTAATGCAAAAAGGGAATGGGTTTTCATATCAGGGAATGAGTTGTGCCAACCATCAACCCGGTGATTTAGTTATCTACAATACGATGCAGCCTTATGGACATGGTTTTGCAGAGGACATGAGAATGGTGGTGATGGATATCCCGCTTGAAGTCTTCGAATCTTATATGGGAACTTGGAACCAAAAAGGGATTATCAAAATTGATCGGGATGTCAGTTGGAATGAATATAGTGCGAGTAGGATTGCGCAGCTACTTACTAGCAAAGACTTGGGCGTGCTAGATGAATTTCGTCGATCAGAGTTAATCTTAGAAAATCTTCATGGAATTCTAAAGCGTGCTGGCGATAGTACATTACGCCAGAAGTCGCTTTGGTATTTGCTACAAGAAGCAAAGCGTTATGTGGCTAGCCATTTGCATGATGAGGGGTTAAGTGCAGATTCGGTAAGTAAGGCGTTAAAGGTTTCCTCAAGACAACTTGCCCGAGCGTTTGAATTAGATGGCTGTAGTTTGAACAGATATATCTGGTTGCAACGACTAGAGAAATGTCATCTTGATTTGCGAAACCCATTGTTAGCGCATTTATCTATTAGCGAAATCGCTTTTAAATGGGGGTTTAATAATCAGGCTCATTTTAGCCGTAGTTATCGAGATCGGTTTACCCAAACCCCAACGGAAACCAGAAAACTACTTCATTAGTTGGTTAATTGTTTATATGTTAATGAAGTGGTTTCTTAGTCAAGACATTAATAGGTATTAACTCTTCGATGGATTCCAAATCACTAATGGCAGTGATAACAGCGCAAGTATTGCCCCTACATACATAACTGCCGAATAACCTAAGCCTAAACTCAATACCGCCGCGCCCATTGCCGCGCCAAGCGCATTGCCCATATTGAATGCGCCAATATTGATAGATGACGCAAGCCCAGGCGCTTCTACTGCTGCACGCATAACGCGCATCTGGGTGGATGGAACCAAGGCAAATGCAGCCGCTGCCCAAATAAACAAACCAATAGCCGCACCGATCACCGTACCAGCCACAAACGGAAATGCTGCCAACGAGATCGCCTCTAATACCAAGCATCCAATCAGTGTGTTTCGGATAGACATGTCAGCCATTTTTCCACCAACGGTATTGCCGATGGTAAAGCCAACACCGGTTAATGCCAGCATGCCGGTAATCATTAATGGGGTCGCTTCGGTAAATAATTTTAGTGCGGGGTTGATGTAGGTATAGAGGGTGAACATGGCCCCAGAGCTTGTCACTGTGGTCAGCAAGCCTTGAACAACCACGGGTCTAGTTAGCACTTTTAGCTCTGCCGCTATGTTTGGGGCGGTGCCTTTGCTACCAATAGGCAAAGCAAAGCGAAGCGCAATGATCGAGAGTAAACCTAGCCCAGCAATGGCGGCAAATGACTCTCGCCAGCCGAGCATCTGGCTAATCCAGGTGGCAGCGGGCACGCCACCGATGTTTGCAATGGTAAGACCGGCAAACATCAGCGCAACTGCACTGGCTTGTTTCTCCCGTGGAACAAGGCTAGCCGCAACTACCGCCCCAATCCCGAAAAAAGCGCCGTGGTTAAGGCTGGTAACTACCCGGGCGGCCATGAGGCTGGCGTAGTTAGGTGAAATGGCCGATAGCAGGTTGCCAAGGGTGAAGATGGCCATTAAGGTCATCAGCGCTTTACGACGCGGCCACTTTGACAAAAATAAGGTCATAAAGGGTGCGCCTAGCATCACCCCAATCGCGTAAGCGGAAATCAACAACCCAGCAGAAGGAATAGAAACGTTCACCCCTTCGGCAATATTTTGCAACATGCCCATCGGCCCAAACTCTGTGGTGCCAATCCCGAATGAGCCAACCGCAAGCGCAAGGAGTGCAAGTGTGGTGTTACAAGGGACTTCTGTATGTGGAAGCTGGGTAGATTCGGATACGTTGGCGTGCATAAGGCGCTTTATTAATAAAAATTTAGTGCGCTAATTTTCTTATGGTTTACTTTTCCAAAAAAGATCATAATTAGCAAAACACTGTTGCTATTAATGAGAATATGAAAGCTACGCTAGAAGAAATCACCGTTTATTTAGCGGTTGTTGATACCGGTTCGTTTACTGCGGCGGCAGATCATTTAGGCCTGCCGGTTTCGACGACAAGCCGTTTACTAGCACGCCTAGAAGAAAAGCTAGAAACCACACTGCTACGCAGAACAACTAGAAGGCTAGACCTAACGGAAGAGGGCGCACGTTTTGCCCGGGATGCCAGAAACATCATGGATGCAGTGCAATTAGCAGAAGATGGCCTCATGGAACGTAAAGGCCGGCTTTCTGGATTGTTGCGAATAGATGCCGCCACACCATTTGTTCTGCATGTGCTAGCCCCTTTGTTACCCGGCTTTCATGCGCTTTACCCAGAAGTAAAACTAGCGATCACCAGTAACGAAGGTTTTATCGATTTACTTGAGCGACGAGTAGACATGGCGATTCGTATTGGCGAATTGGAAGACTCTACCCTACATAGCCGTTTTCTTGGCCGTACCAATATCCGCTTGCTAGCCAGCCCAGAATATTTAAAGCGGGCAGGGATGCCAAAAGAAGCAAAAGATCTCCTACACCACAAATTACTTGGCTTCCTTCAGCCAGAATCTCTGAATGTTTGGCCGGCACGACTGCCAGATGGAAAACTATTAAGAATCGAACCGACTATGACAGCGGCTAGCGGAGAAACACTACGACAACTAGCCATCAATGGATTAGGAATTGCTTGTCTTTCAACCTTTATGACCTCAAAAGATGTGGAAGCAGGCCGACTGGTTGAGGTGCTTGCCACTGAAATTGAACCGACCTCCAGACCCGTTCACGCAGTTTTCTACCAGCAATCTGCCTTCTCCGCCAAGATTTCCTCGATGGTGAGGTATTTGGTAGAGGCGTTACGGGAGCCTGAGGAAAAGTGGGATAGGGCGGCTTTATCTTAGTTCAAATATTGTCTAAAAAATGAAAGTGTATGTATCCAAGCATCCTTCGCTGCAGCGTTATTTGCATCACTATCATCTCTTTCGAAACGGTGATCTGCACCTTCATAGAAATGGGTTTCATGCTTGGTATTGCTGCTAGCCACAATACTGTCTAGTCGTTTCGCAGCAGAAACAGGGACGGTAGCGTCATTCGTACCATGTAAAATCAAGACTGGTGCACTAGTTGAGTTAAATGTAGCGCTAAAACGTTCTAGCGATTTGTCGGATCCCGCACCAGAAAGCGCGCCGTAATAACTGATGCCAGCTTGTACCTTATTAGTGGCCGCTAGCCACATGGAGAAATAGCCACCGTTAGAAAAACCAATCGCCCCAATTTTGTGTCCAGCAACCTTGGGTAGGTGTGACAAGGTATCTAGTGCTGCAACGAAATCATTGTAAATTGGTTCTGCTTTGCTCGTAAAAGTAATCTGGCGTGTTTTAGCGGTTATTCCATAGGCTGATAAAAATTCAGGAACTAAAACGACATAGCCTGCTTGAGCCAATTTCTCTGCATAGGTTATATCAGCTTGCTCAAAACCACTGCTGGTATGGAGTAATAAAATACCTGGATACGTACCTCCACCATCAGGCGTCACTAGCGTCGCACGCATGTTTTGTTGCACACCGATCTGTATGGTAGTTTTTTCTGCATGCACTTTAAGTGATATTGCAGTTATGCAGACTAGCGATAATATTGAAATGCACCATTTCTGAAAAATTTGCATTGAAATTCTCTTCTTCAAACCGTCGTTTGGGCCAATCCATATTTAGCTTTGTACGCTGAAAATGTTGTTATTTTCAACGTCAGCACGCTGATGAATTTTTTATATTGTTCTATATGCTTTACCTGCATATTACACATGTATAGGCGCACTGCAAATTTGATGAATTACTCAACGTTACGTAAGAGTAGGGCACAAGCCCTACTCTGGATATGCGGTTTTAAGGGGCAACTTTGGATGTAATACGGTGGTAAAGCCAGCCAATAATAGCTAGGCAAATGCTGCCTATTAGCACTGGTTTAATTAAGAACATCCAGCCTGGTTGGCTCATCATCACAATCACAGGGTTAGAACCCGCAGGCGGATGCACTGACCTAGTGATCATCATCAACACAATGGCTAAACCCATGGCGATTGCAAACGCAAAAGGCGAATGTCCGAGTAAATGTAAGATAAGTAAACCACTAAATGCGCCAATTACATGGCCGCCAATTACTTGTCTTGCGCGTGAAAATGGGCTTTCTGGATAACCAAAAACTAGTACACAACTTGCGCCAAAAGAGCCCAAAATTAAAGGTTCATTAGTAAGGCTTGCTAGTAAAGCAATGATCCCGATGGCAATTAGCCCACCAAGTCCTGCTTTGACAATTTTCTGGCTAGGAATGGCTGGCGTTGCCATTTTCCAAAACCAATGTGGTTTTTGTTCCATGTTGTGTTCTCCCTAAGTTGTTTTTATTTATTAGCGATGAAACTAGACTAATCTGTCTATTTTTCTATCAAACCAGAGTAGACTGTCAATACTAGTTTTAGAAAGTATTTAAGATGCCCGCTAGTAAGAAAAAGCAGTTGCTACTAGAAACTGCACTTAGTTTATTTATGAAGGAAGGTTTTCTAGCCGTTGGTATCGACCGAATACTGGCAGAATCCGGCGTGGCCAAGATGACGCTCTACAAGCATTTCCCAACTAAACAGGCATTGATCTTGGAAACGCTGGAATACCGAGATCATCAGTTTTTCCAGTCACTTCAGCAGTATGCCGATACATTCTCCATTGAAAATGGTGATCGTCTAAAAGCTATCTTTAACTGGCATTTAGATTGGGTGAACTCAGCTAGTTACCGTGGCTGTGCATTTGTAGGTGCTGCTGTGGCTTTTCCTGAATCGACAGAAAAAGCACATCAGCTAGCTGCGAAGCATAAACAGAAAGTGTTGACATATATTGCTGCTAGCTTACCGTTACAAAATGGGAATTCAACGGCAAATGAAATCATGCTGATGCTTGAAGGTGCGATTGTGCTTAGCCAGATTCATGCAAACGCAGAGCCAATGAAACAAGCGATTGAATGGTTGAAGAATAAAATTACTTAGCTTTTCGAAAGTAAATTAGCTACACAGTTTTATTGATAATCTAATAATGCATATATAAAATCCGTATGAAAAAAATCCAAAATAGGGATTAAATGACATATTCTACTAATAAAACGATACTTTTCTATAATGAAAATGCTCAAGATTTTTATGACTCAACAATAAATGTTGATATGGCATCTTTGTATAAAGAGTTTTTACCTCTAATTCAACCTTTGGGTCATATACTTGATGCTGGTTGCGGTTCAGGGCGCGATTCTAATGCATTTCTAACACAAGGTTTTAAAGTAACAGCGATTGATGCAAGTGCTGAGCTTGCTGTTCATGCCAGCAAATTCATTGGGCAGCCAGTAATAGTCACTGATTTTCAATCATTTAATATTGACGAAGTTTACGATGGGATATGGGCATGTGCTTCCATGCTTCATATTCCTTTATCTGAACTAAATCAATTATTTATCAAATTTAGCCAATTGTTAAGAAAGCAGGGCGTTTTTTATTGTTCGTTCAAATATGGGGCAGACTCAAAAGAAAGAAATGGTCGTTTTTTTACGGATTTGGATGAGTTATCTTTGCATGATCAATTGGTTGGATCTGAGCTATACATAGAAAAATCATGGATTACAACGGATCTTCGACCTAACCGATCTAACGAAAAATGGCTAAATGCTATTTTAAGGAAAGCCTAGTATGCCCCAGCATTTCTCAAATGAGGATTATTTAAAAGGTATTGTTTTATTTGGTTTGAATGCAGCTACTTATAAAATGGCATTAGCAAAGATTTTGCTTGAAGCAGCAAAAGAGCAAAAGAATAAGATTCACTGGAGTGAGTTGGCTAGCAGTTTTTTTCAGCTCTATAAATCTAGATTAGCTGAAAAATCCATGCCTCAGCAAGGGATAGCTCACCGCCAAACCTTCATGGAACGCATCGTTCAGCAGCATCAATCTGGCAAATTAAGTGAATCAGATGCAATTGAACAAGTTGGGTTAAAAGGTTTCATTGATGTAATTCCACGCTTTCAAACGATTGGTACCAATAAAGACATCGTTAAAGAGTTTTTTTACGAGTTTCAATATGGATCGACATTAACACTAAAGGATTCATTGTTAAATTTGTCTTCTGCGCAGTTAGCTGAACTAGAGGGTGAAATTGATGCACGTTGGGGGTTATTGGAAGGTGCATTTTCTATAAATCAATCACAATACCATTTGGCGAATGATATTCGGGAAATTTACCTGCAAAGTGGCTATGAGAGAAAACCACTCACTAACAATATTCCTTTTCTTAGTGGCTATCAGGGAAATATCTGTTTTTACTGTGCTGAGCATCTTGATTCAGAGATTCATGTTGACCATGTCTTACCAAGACAAGTGCTTCAACATGATGAGGTCTGGAATTTGGTACTAAGTCATCCAGAGTGCAATTTATTAAAATCTGATCGTCTTGTCGGAAAGCATTTCATTTTGAAGCTGATTGCACGAAATGAAAACATTATGGGCAGCAACCATCCTTGGAAAGCTAAAATTGCTGCATCACTTGGCACAACGCCAAAGCAACGGGCTGCAAACCTTCAGAAACATTATGCAAAAGTTTCAACAGTTTTGGGTAATAATTATTGGGGTGGATGCGATTCATATAATCCAGCGATAGATCCATTCTATAAAAAACTAATCACAGTATTAAATAATGAGTCTCAAAGCATCTAAGTAAGATCGCGGCTCCCAAAAACATCATTATGTTTTACATAATATAAATTATGCGAA
>NZ_JAJBZT010000018.1 GCF_020564625.1 Leeia speluncae | reverse complement strand
TTCTAGCACAGCGATATTTTTAACGCCGTGGTTCTTGGCCAAGTAGTAGGCCGTTGCCAAGCCGTGGCCGCCACCACCAATGATAATGACATCATAGGATGGTTTTAGCTGCGGGCTGGTCCAGGCAGGTTCCCAGCCTTTGTTATGCTTGAGCCCTTGCTTGAACAGGCTCCACAGGGAGTAGCGATTTTTGGACATGGTTCATCTCGTACATGACAGTTCGATGACTCGATAAATTACGTAAATAATCTATCAATTTTGATAAGCGTATTCTGCTGAATTAGCAATATTAATTAACCTGCAAAAATGGACATTTGATACACTATAAGCGACATTTCCGGACATATATTTCATGACGATGCCAGATCACCCGCTACATATTGGCTTTATCCTCGCCCCGCAATTTACTTTAGCGCCATTTGCCAATTTTATTGATGCGCTACGGTTAGCCGCAGATGATCAAGATTTAAGTCGGCAAATCCGGATCAAATGGAAAGTCATGAACCACAACTGGATTCCAGTAAAGGCAAGTTGCGGCGTCGAGATTAGTCCTACCTCCGCTTTATTAGACCCTGCAGAGTTTGACTACATCGTGATTGTGGGCGGGCTCATTCATAGTGGCAAACGAACCCCAAATGAGTTGATCCAATACTTAAAGCGAGCCGCTCAAGCAAAAGCCGGGCTTATTGGCATTTGTACGGGTAGCTTTATTTTGGCCAGAGCAGGCCTCATGGACGGCAAAAGATGCTGCGTATCTTGGTTTCATTACAAACAATTTATCGAGGAATTTCCTCATCTAGATACGCATTTTGAAGAGGTTTATATTGCGGATAGAGATCGGATTACCTGCGCAGGTGGCACAGGCGTTATCCATTTAGCTTCGTACCTGATTGAAAGGCACTTAAGCCGATTTGATGCAGCAAAATCATTACGGATCATGCTAGAAGACAGCAACATGTCTTTACAAAGCCAACAACTGCAACCTTTACCACCCAATATTCGAGAATCTAGCAATCCACACGTAAAAAAAGCAATGCTCTATATTGAACAACATATGTCATCGCCTCTGACGAGCAAAGCCATCGCAGAAAGGCTAAATCTTTCTGTTAGACATCTGGAACGCTTATTTATTGCAGAAACAGGTGAAACACTCGCCAACTTTAGCAAACATTTACGGCTAAATCGCGCTAGTGAAATGCTAAAGCTAAGCCCGCACCCCATTAACGACATCGCGATAGAATGTGGTTTTAGTAATAGCACCCACTTTGCTCGTGTCTTTAAACAAACTTACTCAGTCACTCCGTCTACTTATCGTCATCAATATCAAACTAAGCAGGCAACACCTCAACCAAACAATCATAAAATGTAGGTGCCTGCCCAAGATCCGTTAATGCCTGACTAGTAAGCTCATTGGCATTTTTGCCATCTGGTGCTTTCTTTTTCCACCAAATAGAAGGAATCACCACCACGCCCTTCCGAACTTTTGGCGTAACAATCGCGGTTAACAATAATTCGCCACGGTCATTTAATGCCTTCACTTGCTGTCCATCCTTTATCCCGCGCAAAATGGCATCGTCCGGATGAATTTCAATCGTCGGCACCGCTGGTTTTGGCATTAAGGTTTGAATATTCGCAAAGGTCGTATTCATAAAATTACGCGCAGGCGGGCTAATCATAGCTAGCGGATATTTTTCTGCCAAAGAAGGATTACTTTTTTTGCTCTCTATTGGCGCGACAAAATCAGGCAACGGGTCCAAGCCTTCTTTTTCTAGCGCTACAGAATAGAAATGGCACTTCCCATCCGTTGTATAAAATCTGCCTTCGGCAAAAGGCGCATCAGGCAAATTAAGTTGAAACCAACCGGTTTCTCGCAGTTGCTCTCTCGATATCCCTAATAGCGCAGGATGATCGACATCAATCGCTTGAGCTAACAATGTTTCGTCATCTTCGGTAAAACAAGCATCGGCCAATCCCATTTTCTTAGCCAACTGCCTAAATATTTCGGTATTCGATAAACATTCGCCCGGCGCACTTACCGCTTTTTCATTCACGACATACCATGTATGACCATAGGATTTATGAATATCTAAATGCTCCATCTGCATCGTCGCTGGTAGAACTATATCCGCGTAATCACAGGTATCTGTCAAAAAGTGCTCTAACACCACTGTAAATAAATCTTCTCTTGCAAAGCCTTTTGCTACTTTGACAGAGTCTGGGGCTACAGCGACAGGGTTGGAGTTATAAACAACGACTGCTTCCACTTTTGGCCCAAATGCCTCATCGCCAAGATGGCAAAGTGCATCACCAATCGTACTCATATTAATGGTACGTGGTGGATGAGCTGGATCAGGTAGTAAATCAGGTCGTTGCAACGACGCCATATTGACAGGAAAGAATCCAGAGCTCGACAACAACAAGCCCCCTGCCCGATTTCGCCAAGCGCCAACGAGTGTTGGTAGACAAGCAACCGCTCTAACCGCCTGGCCACCGCCATGGCTACGTTGCATACCATAATTTAGACGAATAGCGACTGGCGCCTTTTCTATAACAGCTGTCTCACCGTATAACTTTGCAAACCACTCCAACTCAGCGGCCTCAATACCGCAAATATCAGCAACCACCTCTGGTGAATAGCGCTTCGCTCTCTCTTTTAACTCATCAAACCCAACGCTAAATTGTGTGATGTAGTCATGATCAAGCCAATTATTTTGGATTAACAAATTCATCACGCCAAGCGCAAATGCCCCATCTGTCCCGGGCAGCAAGGCAATGTGAGCATCACACTTTTCTGCAGTTAATGAACGATAAGGATCAATCGCCACCACCTTTGCGCCCAACCGTTTTGCATCTTGAATTCGGCTCCACAAATGTAAGTTGGAGGTAATACTGTTTGTCCCCCAAAGCACAATTAATTTAGACTCATTAAAGAACTGCATCTGCATCCCTACGCCCGCCCCATAGGTATGCTTTAACGCCGTACTCCCTGCGCTGGCACAGATTGTCTTACCCAACAAACTCGCGCCCAATCGGTGAAACAGTCTGGCTGACATACTATCAGCCTGCACCAACCCCATCGTACCCGCATAGTTATACGGCAAGATAGACTCGGGCGATCGCTTGGCAATTTCAGTCAATTTACCCGCGATGGTATCTAGTGCTTCACCCCAACTAATTTGCTCGAACTTACCCTCTCCTTTTTGTCCGACTCGTTTTAAAGGATGTAAGACACGCTCAGCGTGGTACAAGCGTTCGGTATATTTAGCAACCTTCGTGCAAAGCGCACCCTTTGTCGGCTCATGATCAGGCGCCCCATTCACCTTAATTACCCGGTCATTTTCAACGGTAATTTGCATGGCACAGGTATCTGGACAGTCATGGGGGCAAGCCCCTTTCACTAAGGTTTTCATTCGGAATTCGATTCTTAACGGGATATAACGATAGTACCAAAAGAAAAAGCGCATGAGTAACACCATGCGCTTTTATCAGTTAAGTGCAATGGGTTTAACTAGATGCGCGCGCATCACCCCAGCGTAAATGACAGTTTTCATCACTGTGATAAAGCGTTTCACCATGCCTATTGACGCAATAGTCAGGTGACAAAATCACTTCATGGCAACGCTGCCCTTCATCGACCCGAGTATATTCAAACAAAATACTCTGAGAGACTGTACTATTTTTACGGAGTACAGAGCCATGTCCAATCCAAGTTGGACCATTAATAATCACGCCTGGCTCAACTTTTACATTCGAACCGATATACACCGGTCCATTAATGGTCACTTGATCCCAAGCCACCGAAGTATTCAAACCCACCCAAACATCATCCGAATGCTGTTTACCAGGCATTCTCATTTCAGATACTTCACCTCTCAACACCTGCTGTAATACAGACCAATAGTCACTCACTCGCCCAATATCAATCCACTTAAACGGCCTAGACTGTACAAAGAAAGGAAGTTGTTTTTCAACGAGCGTTGGGAATAATTGACTACCAATATCGTACTCAACTGCATTCGGCACCAAATCCAACACAGCGGGTTCAAAAATGTAGATACCAGTACTCGCTAAGGTTGACTTTGCCTCTGCAGGACTAGGCTTCTCTTGGAAACTCTTTACTAGCCCATTTTCATCAGAAACAACGATGCCGTAGTTCTTTACTTGCTCCAAAGGGACATCTAGCGCGATCACGCTGGCGATAGCATTTTTTGCATGATGCTCTTCAATGGCTGCCGTCAAATCTAGGTCAATCAGCGCATCACCACAAATCACCAAGGTCGTTTCATCAAAAAAACCACCAAAGTCTTGGATTCGCTTCATTCCACCGGCAGAACCAAATGGCTTTGGCAGCACCTCGCCATGCTGACGTACACCTTCATAGGCATAGCCAATCTCAACCCCCCAGCGTCTACCATCACCAAAATAGCGTTCAATACTGGTATGGTTATAAGCCACATTCACCATAATCTCAGTAATGCCATGCCTTGCCAGATGCTCAATCAAATACTCCATTACCGGCTTGCCTAAAATTGGCACCATCGGCTTTGGTGTATTTTTTGTTAGTGGTCTAACTCGAGTACCTTGGCCTGCGGCCAAAATCATTCCCTTTGCCACGTAATATCCCTTTTAAGCGTAAGCTAAGTATTACTAATTATACGGTTCGGCCAATTGGGTAATATTCAAACCCAATTGACTGCATCATTTTTGGATCATACAGATTGCGACCATCAAAAATAACTGGCGCACTCAAACGTTGACGAATTTCATCAAAATCAGGGCTTCTGAACGCCTTCCATTCCGTCACAATCACCAGTGCATCTGCATTTTTCAATGCATCCAATGGATTTTCTGCATATGTTAAACCCGATTGATCCTGAAAAATACGCTTAGCTTCATCCATTGCAACCGGATCATACGCACAAACAGTTGCACCATTCGTAATCAAATCGTTAATCACGACACGGCTAGTGGCTTCACGCATATCATCCGTATTCGGTTTAAATGCCAAGCCCCAAATGGCAATATGCTTACCTGACAAGTCATTTCCGAATCGTTTTAGCACTTTTGTTGTTAATACTTGCTTCTGCGCATTATTCGCCGCTTCAACCGCATTCAGAATTTTCAAATGCTGCTCATATTCGTCACCCGTGCGGATTAATGCTTGTACATCTTTCGGGAAACAAGATCCCCCATAGCCACAACCGGCATACAAGAAGTGGTAGCCAATACGCACATCAGAGCCAATCCCAACCCTAACTTGCTCTATATCCGCCCCTACTTTTTCTGCAAGCAGCGCTAATTCATTCATAAAACTAATACGCGTAGCCAACATCGCATTGGCTGCATATTTGGTCAGTTCCGCACTTCGCACGTCCATAATCACTAACTTGTCATGATTACGCTGGAAAGGCGCATACAAGGCACGCATCAACTCAATTGCTTTGGGGTCTTCCGCACCAACCACAATTCGATCTGGGCGCATAAAGTCATCTACTGCAGCACCCTCTTTTAAAAACTCTGGGTTAGAAACTACCGAGTAAGGAATCTCTACGCCACGTTTGGCAAGTTCATCGGCGATTGCCGCTTTCACTTTATCCGCCGTTCCAACAGGTACTGTGCTTTTATCTACAATGACTTTATAGCCATCCATCAAACGGCCAATATTTCTAGCGGCAGACAATACATACTGTAAATCGGCAGAACCATCTTCGTCTGGCGGAGTGCCAACTGCAATGAACTGAATCTGACCAAATGCAACCGCTTCTTCAACTGAAGTAGTAAAAGAAAGCCGGCCGGCAGCAACATTTCGTTCAACCACTTTATCCAAACCGGGTTCATGGATAGGAATCCCTCCGTTCTTCAAAATTTCAATCTTGCGAGGATCAAGATCCAAACAAAGAACAGTGTTTCCCATTTCGGCCAAACACGCGCCAGAAACTAAACCAACATAACCAGTACCAACAACAGTAATTTTCATACGATTACATTCCAATTCAATCTTTAATTGGCTTCATTTACTTAGGCAACTTTTCCAGCCAAACAAGATAGGTAAATCTCCGGATCAGGTTGAGAACCATATCGCTGAGCATGCCAAATCATTTCACCCAAACAATCCATCACCGCATGTTCCGCATCATGAACAGACCCATACTTAAGCGATAACTCTTGATGATAGCGTTTCACCCCTTTCGGTTGATCAATAGAGATTTGCTCTCTAATCGAAAGATGCATCATCAGATGTAAAAAAGGATTGGTATCACCCATTTCAGGAGAAAAATCTTTATCCAGAAATTTATCTGGATTAGATAAAAAATCATGATATTCCGGATGTAAACCCATCACATCAACAGCCATCATTTCCAGATCGGTTTGCGGCATGCCTTCTAGATGTTTTTTCCAGCTATCAAATAAAAACTGGCGAGCCTGATCTCTAGTCGGGTTAAACATTCATTCGTTCTTTCATTTACCTGGTTTTGCAGGATACTCACACAAATCTTCAATCAAACAAGACTCGCACTTCGGTTTTCTAGCAATACAGACATATCGTCCATGTAAGATCAACCAATGATGAGCATCAATCAAGAAGTCTTTGGGAATCAATCGAACCAAACGATCTTCCACTTCACGCACCGTTTTCCCTGGCGCTAGCTTGGTACGATTTGCCAACCGAAAGATGTGCGTATCAACAGCCATGACAGGCTGCCTAAAAATTGTATTTAAAATCACGTTTGCCGTTTTACGCCCGACCCCTGGTAAAGCTTCTAACATTTCACGATTAGCCGGCACGATCGAGTCATATTTTTCGACAAGAATCTTACATGCCTCAATAATATGTTTAGCTTTACTTCGATACAAACCCAATCGGTTAATAAAAACCTCCAATTGCGCCTGCCCCAAGGCATAAATGGCTTCGGGTGTATTCGCTACTTTATATAATTCTCGGGTACAAATATTGACGGCTTTATCCGTAGACTGTGCAGATAACACAACGGCAATCAATAATTCGAATGGCGTCTGATATTCTAACTCTGTTTTCGGTTCAGGGTTGGCAGCAGCCAATCGACTGAATATTTGATATCGCTTTTCTGCGTTCATGTTTTAGCGAAAAACTTTAAAAGAGTTTTTAAAAGAGTTGCATTATATCGTTTTATCAAACGACATGCGAAATGAGGTGACTGATAAAGTACAAAACAAAAAACCCGCTAGCAAGTTGCTAGCGGGTTTTGTTTGGCGTCCCCACGGGGATTCGAACCCCGGTTACCGCCGTGAAAGGGCGATGTCCTAGGCCTCTAGACGATGGGGACAAACTTTTAAATTACTGTGCCGAGGCAATTAACACAGCAACTTTTAAACTTTTTGTTAATCGCGTTTTGCATCGCGTTCAACAGAGATTCGCATTATATGCATGTAGGCCATACTTGTAAACCCCTTTTTCAAAATTTTTTCAGGCCCAGTCCAAAATCACCTTTCCGCTGTTGCCAGAACGCATAATCTCAAAGCCTTCCGCATAGGACTCAACAGGAAAGTGATGAGTAATCATCGGACTTAAATCTAGGCCACTTTGCAACATAGAAACCATCTTATACCAGGTTTCAAACATTTCACGACCATAAATTCCTTTAATCTCCAATCCTTTAAAAATGACTTGCGTCCAATCAATTTGGCAATTCGCCGGCTGAATCCCCAACATTGCAATTTTTCCACCATGGTTCATTGCGTCTAACATTGAAGAAAAAGCTTGGGGTACGCCAGACATCTCTAGACCAACGTCAAACCCTTCTGTCATCCCAAGGGAGCTCATCACTTCTGGCAATGACTCTTTCGCAATATTGACTGCTTTCGTAACCCCCATTTTTACAGCAAGTGACAACCGGTATTCATTCACATCGGTAATCACCACATTTCTAGCGCCAACATGCTTTGCAATCGCCGCAGCCATAATGCCAATTGGACCCGCCCCAGTAATCAGAACATCCTCACCGACTAAGTTAAAACTAAGCGCGGTGTGAGTCGCATTTCCAAAAGGATCAAAAATTGCAGCTAAATCATCTGATATATCGTCAGGAATTTTAAATGCATTAAATGCAGGGATGACTAAATACTCAGCAAAAGCTCCCTCGCGGTTTACCCCCACACCAACTGTATTTCTGCACAAGTGTCGTCGACCAGCACGGCAATTCCGACAGAAGCCACAAGTAATGTGCCCTTCCCCAGAAACACGGTCGCCAATTTGAAAACCGCGAACCTCTTGCCCAATCTCAACAATTTCCCCCACATATTCATGACCTACTTGAATAGGCCAAGGGATCGTTTTTTGCGCCCATTCGTCCCAATTCCAAATATGAATATCCGTCCCACAAATAGCCGTTTTTTTAATTTTAATTAATACATCGTTATGCCCCACTTCAGGACGCTTTACTCTAGTTAGCGTCAGTCCAGGAGCATTTTCAGTTTTGACCAGTGCTTTCATTTGCCTCTCCTTAAATGACACCTAATTGGCGGCCTACCTTAATAAAAGCAGCAACAGCTCTGTCAATTTGCTCAAATGTATGGCTCGCGGACATTTGTGTACGGATACGTGCACGACCTTTAGGTACAACAGGGTAAGAGAAACCAATCACATATACGCCCTCTGCCAACAAAGCATCAGCCATATTTTTTGCCACTTTTGCATCACCAAGCATAACAGGAATAATTGGGTGTTCACCTGCCAATAACTCAAAACCAGCTGCTTGCATCTGAGATCTAAATCGCAAAGCATTCGCTTTCAATTGCGCTCTAAGGGCATCCCCCTCTTCTCCAGCGGCAATCTTGATTGCTGCTAATGAAGCCGCTGCTATCGAAGGCGTCAAAGAATTTGAAAATAAATACGGACGAGCACGCTGACGAAGTAGCTCAATAATAGGTGCAGGACCTGACAAATATCCACCAGCGGCGCCACCAAGCGCCTTACCAAGGGTGCCAGAAAATACTGCGATTTGCTCAGTGACTTGATGATATGCAGCAGTACCACTACCTTTTGGACCAATAAAGCCAACTGCATGTGAGTCATCCACCATCACAAGTGCACCATACTTTTTGGCAACTTCACAAATTGCAGATAGATCAGCGATAACGCCATCCATGGAAAAGACGCCATCTGTTACAACCATCATAAATTTAGCACCAGCCGCTTTAGCTGCAATGAGTTGCTGCTCTAAATCCTGTGCATTATTGTTCTGATAACGATATCTAGCAGCTTTACATAACCGAACACCATCAATAATAGATGCATGATTCAGCACATCACTAATGACTGCATCATTTTCAGTTAGCAACACTTCAAAAACAGCAGCATTTGCATCGAAGCAGCTAGAAAATAAAATAGTATCTTCGGTACCAAGGTAATCAGAGATCGATTTCTCGAGTTCCTTGTGCACACTTTGCGTACCACAAATAAAACGAACTGACGCCATCCCAAAGCCATCCACATCAAGTGCTTGTTTTGCAGCACTGACGAGACGGGCATCGTTTGCTAATCCTAAATAATTATTGGCACACATATTAATTACATCATTTTGCTGAGCCAAACCCACTTCAGTCCCTTGTGGAGAAACAATCACGCGCTCTGATTTATAAAAACCATCTTCGCGAATTTGTTGAAGTGTCTGATTGATGACCTGGATGAATTCTTGATTCACTTTGCATCTCCTAAGGATGTCGAGATATAGATGATCTCGCTATACTTCAATATAGTTATCAATTAGTATTTTAAAATACAATATATAGAACGCATTTCCAATATACCGGAAGTGTAGACTAGGAGAGTGAAAATGACAACCCACCATCTAGAAGAAGAAAGCCCTCCAAAAATTGGTAGCCTGATCCAGTCACTCAGAACACAAAGAGGGATGACGCTAGAAGATTTATCTAGAATTGCAGGCGTATCGAAATCGATGCTTTCAGAAATTGAAAGAGATAGAGCAAATCCAACAATTGCAGTAACATGGCGACTTGCCAATGCATTTGGCATGGGACTAGATCAACTCTTTGCAAGTACAGTCGAAGATTCTGCCACCATACAACTCGTGAGCGTGCCGGAAACACCGACGATGAGTAGCAATTTTCATCATTACCAACTAAGAATTCTTGGCCCGATGAGTCTTGCAGGGAAATACGAATGGTATGAATTGATTCTCGCTAAAGAAGGAAAACTGCAGTCAGAAGCACATGATCCAGGGACAGAAGAGCATCTAACGGTGATTTCAGGAGAGGTTGAAATTACGCAAAATGGGCAGATCCAAATTGTTCAGCAGGGTGAAACTGCAAGATACAAAGCAGATGTGCCACATACAATTCAAAACTTAAGAACAGGTGAAACAAGGGGGCTGCTAGTTGTGATTCACAATAATAGCTAAACAGCAAGCCAATGACCATTCATTAACCGCAAGTGAAATTACCAAACAAAAACATTCTAAAAATCCTCATGTAGCTATCACTTGTTAAATTCTTATTCAAACCAACTTCGTTCCCTCGCACATTAGGTTTTCTACGAAATATCAAACTTCAAGACATTCAGCTGACGACCGATGCTACTAAAATGAAAATAGGTGATATACACAACCTCAAAATAGATTTCTCTTACAAGAGCTATGAACCTGACAAGACTTTCACAGTCAATCAATTAAAGCACACGCAAATTAAGCCATAAGGTAATCATGAAAATTTTATTAGACTCAAAAAAATTGCTTGGGATAACCGCATTAAGTCTTATCATTTCCAGCACAGTTCAAGCAGGAGATCTCACTGCACGACCAGAAGTGGGTAAGTTTATAGACACAATGGTCCAAAAACATGGCTTTAATAAAGAGGCTCTATACAGAGTATTTGATGATGTCGTTGAAAAACCAAAAATCATCGAAATTTTAGATCGACCATCTACAGCAAAACCTTGGTACCAATATCATCCAAACTTCATTAATGTAAAACGAATTAGCAATGGGCTCGCCTTCATCAGAGAAAACCAAGATGCACTAACAAGGGCTGAACAAAAATATGGTGTACCAGGAGAATATATTGCAGCAATTCTAGGAGTAGAAACTGACTATGGTCGCAATACAGGTAGTTTTAGAGCAATAGACGCTATAACAACGATCGCATTTGATTATCCAAGAAGGTCCGAATACTACCTACAAGAACTAGAACAGTTCTTGATCCTAGCTAGAGATGAAAATGAAGAAGTAAATTCATTTAAAAGCTCATATGCCGGTGCATTAGGACTACCCCAATTCATGCCTTCTTCGTTTCATCAATATGCAGTAGATGGTAATGGCGATGGCCATAAAGACATTTGGAATACACCAGAAGATGCCATAGACAGTGTTGCTAATTATCTACAGTCGTTTGGATGGAAACCAAGCTCACAAAATGTGATCAAAGCAAATGTATCAGGGGAAACGTACCCAACCGTTGTTGCCGAACGTTTCAACTTAAAATATACAATCGCTGACATGGCGCCTTTTGGTATCCAACCGCAAACTGAAGTAGATCCAAAAGAAAAAGCTATCTTATTCCCAATCGAATCAGCGCCAGGAAAAGTAGAATACTTATTAGGCTTAAATAACTTCTATGTTATTACGAGATATAACAAAAGCACACTATATGCACTCAGCGTGATTAACCTTGCCGAGGCACTAAAAACTGCAAAAAATAACTTGAAATCAAGCAGTTAATAAAAAGGCAGATTTTCTGCCTTTTTTGTAACCTTCTTAGAAGGGAATATAGAGATCTTTAGAAGTACATCAGGCCAGAATTTGGCGAAGAAACTGCCATTTATTAGGGCAAATAGCCGATGAGAAGCGAGGAAGTGGCCCGCTCAGAGTAACGGTATAAAGCAGAATGT
>NZ_JAJBZT010000017.1 GCF_020564625.1 Leeia speluncae | reverse complement strand
TAATACATCTTTAGATGCATTATGAATTTCTGTACTACTCAAAGGTGTATTCCCCTGTATGGCAAATGCCTAAACTCTGTTTTTTTGGGATGCGTGTACTCACACTTTCTTGCACCCAAACTTAGCATTTATCTTTCAAAGCTGGCATTTAACTATCTGATCAGCAGATATAAAGTTAAGTTTGGCACCATAACCCAATATTTGATGCTTGAAAAGTACTATTCATCGCAATGACACAAATGTCTTTTATTTTGTCGCATACATGAAATTTATTAATAATAAGCCAAGAAAATCATGACATTTTTCTGAATAAAGCCGGTATTTCACCAACCAGACAATACTTTCATGCGTATTTCTACGGAATACCGAATCTAGCAATGCACATTTTTTGTGCAATTCAATCACCAATGGCACAACAATAGTGCAAACATCCTCATCAAAACGCACCATATTAACCACCGCATTGCACCAACATCTTACAAACACAAACAAATATATTTACAAATCAATCATTTACACACTCTGGCATTGTGCTTGCTTTGGGTGCATTACTCTCTCCATGACTTTTGGTTGCACCAAATGAATACACCATCAACAGCAGACGTACTATTTATCTTGCTTGGCGCGATTATGATTTTGGCCATGCACGCTGGCTTTGCCTTTCTAGAGTTGGGCACCGTGCGTAGAAAGAATCAGGTCAATGCGTTGGTCAAAATCCTGACCGACTTTGCCGTCTCTGGCATTGCCTACTTCTTTGTGGGTTACCCACTCGCTTATGGCATTGATTTCTGGCACAGCGCCAGCGCGCTATCGGCAGATCATGGCTATGAACTAGTCCGCTTTTTCTTCTTGCTGACCTTTGCAGCCGCCATCCCAGCTATTATTTCTGGCGGCATTGCCGAGCGTGCCAAATTCCACCCGCAGTCTATCGCCACCTTCTTTCTAGTCGGTTTGGTGTACCCATTTTTTGAAGGGATGATGTGGAACGGCCACTACGGCATACAGGCATGGCTAACGCACCAGTTTGGTGCGCCATTTAAAGACTTTGCAGGCTCAGTGGTAGTACATGCAGTAGGTGGCTGGATTGGTTTAGCGGCGGTTTTACAACTAGGTGCACGCAAAGGCCGCTATAACCGCCACGGCCAAGTCTCTGCCCATCCGCCTTCTTCTATTCCTTTCTTGGCACTCGGTGCCTGGATTTTGATCGTCGGCTGGTTTGGCTTTAACGTGATGAGTGCGCAGCGCGTTGGTGGTATTTCTGGATTAGTGGCGATTAACTCATTAATGGCGATGATTGGCGGCACGCTTATGGCCATGTTCATGGGGAAAGATGACCCAGGCTTTATTCATAACGGCCCCTTAGCTGGCCTAGTCGCAGTCTGTGCGGGTTCAGACATCATGCATCCCATGGGCGCGTTGGTGGTTGGCCTGATCGCTGGCGGCATGTTTGTGTGGCTATTTACCCTTACCCAAAACCGCCTAAAAATTGATGATGTATTAGGCGTATGGCCATTGCACGGCCTATGCGGTGCATGGGGCGGTATTGCTGCGGGCATCTTCGGCCAAACCGCTTTGGGTGGTATTGGCGGCATTAGCTTAGTCTCGCAAATTATCGGCACCCTAATGGGCATCGTCATTGCCTTTGTAGGCGGCTACATTGTGTATGGTGTACTCAAGAAGACCATGGGAATTCGTCTAGACGAAGAAGATGAATTTAACGGCGCAGATTTATCTATTCATAAAATCAGCGCCACACCAGAAAGAGAAGCTGCGAACGGGTTTTGAAAGCTAGCAGTAAAAGGCGGGGTAAACTTCGAGAATAGAACTAGCACTTGATGCATAATTAACGGCGCTGTTACGATGCTGTAGTGCTAAGTTCACCGAAGCTGATTAGAATCATAGTCAAAACACCCGATACATGTTTTGATATAACTGTATCAGCCCATTCGATCCGCCAAAAGAAGTGATTCATGATTAATATCGAGCAGATGGCCATCATTCTCGATGCGTTACCTGACCCTGCCTTTATCTTATCCAGAAGTGGCAAATACGTTGCCATCTTTGGCGGCCAAGACAAGCGTTATTACCATGATGGGTCTAATCTTGTTGGGCGATATATTGCGGACTTAATCAAGCCAGAAAAGGCCAACTGGTTTCTTACCCAAATAGAAAAAGCGATTGTTTCTCAGAAATTAGAGATTGCAGAGTACGAACTCAGCAGCCGAGATGTAAAAGGCCTTCCAGATGAAGGCCCAGAAGCCCCCATCTGGTTTGAAGGGCGGATACAAGCACTGAGTTTTGAAATAGATAACGAAGCCGTCGTACTATGGGTGGCTAGCAATATTTCTGAACGCCACCAATTAGAGATCAAACTAAGAGAGCTAAGCGATACAGACCAACTCACCGGCTTATTTAACCGCAGAAAATTAGAACAGGAATTAAAACAGCATTTCGATACGTATACGCGCTATGCAACGCCAACTTCTCTGTTAATGTTTGACCTAGATAATCTCAAAAGCGTAAACGACAACCTAGGCCACGCCGCCGGTGATGAAGTGATCAAAATGGTGGCGAACCTTTGCCTAACTGTCATCCGAAAAAATGACTGCATTTGTCGATTTGGCGGAGATGAATTTATCATTGCCCTACCAAATACCCTGCTACCAGACACCCTACAGCTTGCCCAACGCTTACAAACACTAGTCCGCGCTGCATTAAGCCAATACGCGATTGGGGATACGCAAGTAACGGTGAGCATTGGCGCCACAACGATTTCCAAAGCAGACCACTCTTACGAAGAGATGATTAAACGAGCAGACTTAGCCTTATATCAGGCTAAAAACGAAGGCAAAGACCGAATCATCGTGATTTAAAGTTGTTTATCTTATGTGATAAGAGAAGGGATCAATTCAAGCATTGAGATAAGTGACTGCCGAAAGCGGTCTACTTGATAAATGGGGTTTGGATCACCCATGGAAAACGAACCTACTTGTAGACCATATAAAAAATAGCTGCGATAGTTAACACGCCAATCACCGAGCCATATATAACCGCCTGCCGTGGGGTTTTACAGAAAGCAATTAACGGTAAAAGCCCGAGCATCACATGGATCAATCCTAGCGCCTTCGCTCCAGCCCCGTATTGTGGCGGCATGAATCCAAAGCGAGTAGAAACACCCGCCGAAAACTCGCCTATATATTGGCTGACACCCAGTACGATCAAAACCAAAGAAATGATTGCCGCAAGTATTCTGCCAATCAACGGGACACGCTTTTCGTTTTGACTCATTCTGCATTTCCCCTAATGTTTGAATTTAGCGACAACCAGAAGCTACCCGTTGAAATGAAGGATTCGGCTCCATAATCTACGCCATAACCTCCAACAATGCTTTTTACTGATGGTGCTCTTAGTAATTGATCCTCAGTGATTTCCGCACGATCTTAGTATTTTCAATACTCATTCACATCATGAATACACATTCCAAGCGCCTCTAACATTAGTAAATTGCAAAATACTGATTGCTATTTATAACCAACCTCTTCCAAAACGCAAGATGAAAATTGCATACACGGGTAACATATTGATCAAAATATGTTACTGAAAGTACTTCTATGATTTTCCGTGCTTCCCAATTTCTGCGGCTTGCACTCTTATGCTGCCTGCTCTGGCTAACACCCGCACTAGCTGACGAGAATGACGTAGCGGTTAAGCAGGCGCTATCTAAATGGCGTTTGGTGTTGCAGGATGTGCCGGGGGAATATGGCATTCCGTATAGCAATGCGTTTTGGCGGTTTGTGCGGGCAGAGAGCGAGCTAGACGCTTTAGCGGAGAAAGATTTTTTAGCCAGCGGTAGGACAACGGCCAAAGGAGAAGTGATGCTTAGCAAGGCGGAGAGTGGGCGTATTTTTTCTGCTTGGCAACAATCGAAAGATCAAATCTGGTTTGTAGAAGGTAGCCAGCCACGGCGCTTGCAAATATCGCAAGAGGGGCAAAAGGTGGTGTTAGATTTGGTACGAGAAGAGCCGGCGTATGAAAAGAAAGAACGGCTTGCCAGAGAAGCGGCGGCAAAAAATAGGGCAACCCCTTTACCAGTCAGCACCTATACGCAAGTTGGCTTTCCTGCCAAACAGTTTGTAGATGACTTCCGTGATTGGCAGCAGCGCTTTCAGCAAGATGTGGTGCAAGCGAATGCTTATGTGCGACAACATCCTACGCTTTATCAGCAAGCCGACTCACCAGAAGATGAAGCAGCAGTAACGCAACTTTATCTTCAGTCTATTGCGCCCAGTACCAAGGGCAATTACCTCAAGCAGATGTTATTGGCCGGCAAAATGAGTAGCAGGCCGGCCACCGATGGCACGGTAGTCATCCCGAGTGGGGTGATGTTCGAAAAGCTAATGTTGGAGGCAGAGGCGAAGCCCGTTGGCTATGGCGGCGAGTTTGAAGACGATGGCAAATACAAAGTATCGCTTATCTATATGCAGTTTAGTGACATGAAAGATTGGTCGGTGCAAGACTTTAACGAAAATGCGGCATTCGCAGCGTTTAAAGTACCCAAGTTACCTGCCTACCAATCACTCATCCGAGATCAATGGCCTGCGCTGGTGTTTACCAGAGAGGCGAGCGGTAGATTGATGCTGTATGGCAATTCGAGAGAAATGGCGACGATTTTGAATTATCTGTTTAGCTTGTCTATTTCTTGATGAAAAAAAACCAGCAATCGCGGTTGCAGATTGCTGGTTAAGCCCCTTAGAGACGAACTGCACTTAACACCGTTGGCTTAGTCGAGGATGAGTGCAGCCCCCGTCTTTGCCTGAATTTCTTCTACGCTTACCCCGGGTGCGCATTCCACTAATCTTGGCCCTTTTGGGGTGATATCGATGACGCCTAGTTCGGTAATAATCCGGTCGACAACGCCGCAGCCAGTAAGCGGTAAGCTACATTCCGCTACAATTTTGTGTTGATCGCCTTTGGCGGTGTGTTCCATTAACACGACGACCCTTTTGGTGCCGGCGACTAAATCCATTGCGCCGCCCATGCCTTTAATCATTTTGCCGGGAATCATCCAATTGGCTAAATCGCCGTTGGCGCTTACCTGCATGGCACCTAAGATAGCAATGTCGATATGCCCGCCACGGATCATGGCAAAGGAGTCTGCGCTAGAAAAATACGCCGCGCCTTGCCTTGCGGTGACGGTTTGTTTTCCGGCATTGATTAAATCGGCATCGACTTCTTCATCGAGCGGATAAGGGCCAATCCCCAATAAACCATTTTCAGACTGTAACCAAACATCGACCCCTTCTGGGATGTGGTTAGCGACAAGGGTAGGCAGGCCAATGCCTAGATTCACATAGAAGCCGTCTTGCAATTCTTGCGCAGCGCGCTTTGCCATTTCATCATGCGTCCAAGTCATGTTTATTGCCCCCCTTCTCTTAAGGTGCGCTTTTCGATGCGTTTTTCGGGCGTGGCATTGACGATGATTCTGTCTACATAAATTCCCGGTAAATGAATGTGGTCTGGGTCAATTTCACCAACTTCGAGTAATTCTTCTACTTCTACAATGGTTTGCTTCGCTGCCATGGCACAGAGTGGATTAAAGTTTCTCGCGGTTTTTCTGAAAACCAAGTTACCGGCTTTGTCTGCCTTATATGCTTTCACCAAGGCGACATCTGGGGTGAGTGCGTTTTCTAGAATATGCGGTTGGCCATTAAATTCTCTTACCTCTTTGCCTTCTGCTACCACGGTGCCAACACCCGTACGGGTAAAGAAGGCGGGAATCCCTGCGCCACCAGCTCTTAGCTTTTCTGCCAAGGTGCCTTGCGGGGTGAACTCTAGCGCCAATTCACCAGATAAATATTGTCTTTCAAACTCTTTGTTTTCACCGACATACGATGAAATCATCTTTTGGATTTGCCTAGTTTGTAATAGCTGACCTAAGCCAAAATCGTCTACGCCGGCATTGTTGCTAATACAGGTGAGGTCTTTGACGCCGGTTTGTTTTAGGGCCAAGATCAACGCTTCAGGAATACCACACAAACCAAAGCCACCAACCGCGATGGTTTGCCCATCTTTGACTAAGCCGGTTAACGCTGCAGCTGCATCTGGAAATATCTTGTTCATCCATTTATACCGTTTAAGTTGCTCGGATGTTGTGACGCTGGGAGAGTAAAGCTGCCCATCTAATGACGAACTCCATTGGTAAACCAACCGGTTATTAGATGGGCAATCTCTATTACTTAGACGCCCAAGCGTTAAAGCGCTGCTCTAGGGTTTCGCCATAATCTGCCCAGAACACCACGTTCACATTTAATGCGTTTTTGATGTTGGCAGGCGAGGTTGGTAATGCATCTAGAATTTGCTTACTGAGTAAACCAAGTGCTTTCTTGTTGGTTGGTCCGTAAGCAATGTTTTCTGCAAAGACTTTCTGGTTTTCTGGCGCACCAGCAAAGGCAAGGTACTTCATGGCGTTGTCTTTGTTTGGAGAACCTTTTGGAATTGCCCAAAAATCGAACTGATATAAGCTACCGTTCCAGACCACTTTTAGGTTTTTGCCGCTTTTTTGTGCAGCAGAAATACGTCCGTTATAAGCAGAACTCATCACTACGTCGCCAGAGGCTAGGTATTGTGGTGGCTGCGCACCCGCTTCCCACCATTGGATATATGGTTTTAGCTGGTCTAGCTTTTTAAACGCACGATCCACCCCTTTGGAAGTCGATAGCGTTTTGTATACGTCTTTCGGCGCCACACCATCCGCCATTAGCGCGGCTTCTAGTGCGCCACGAGCGGTTTTTCTTAGTGCACGCTTGCCTGGGTACTTTTTCACATCCCAGAAGTCTTTCCAGCTAGTTGGCGGTGTTTTCAGACGATCTGCATCATAAGCAAGTACGGTAGACCATACGTGCGCGCCGATCCCACATGCTTGTACAGCACCCGGAACAAAATTGGCTTTATCACCAATCTTTTTCACGTCGATTTTTTCGAATAGACCTTCGTCACATCCGCGTACCAGATCGTTATCTTCTACATCGACCACATCCCAAGTCACGGTCTTGGTATCGACCATTGCTTTGATTTTGGCCATTTCGCCGTTGTAATCGCTAGCAATGACACTGACGCCAGCAGATTTTTCAAACGGGGTGTAAAACGCTTTGGATTGCGCTTCTTTTAGGGCGCCACCATAAGAAATGACGGTTAACTCTGCGGCATTTGTCTGCATAGCGACAGAAGACAAAACGGCAACGGCTACTGCTGTGTATTTAAAACCCATAAACATTTAAAACTCTCCTCGGTATAGCTTTAAATCTAACGGAAAGCAGGGCTTGAAACGACATTTGAATCAAGCCCTGCTTGATTTCCACCCCACACCATTGCAATTAGAGCGATTGAAATAGTGTGAGGTGGTCAACGCTGCACGAACAACCTAATTACCTATTCATACCTTTTTACGACTAACTTACATTCGCTGTTAATTGCTGGCGAATATGCGCTGGAATAGCAGCGCTTTGGCGTGCTAACACATCGAAAAACACTTCAATGGTTTCGCAGGTGGCCAATACTTCTGTGCCTTCCTGATTTTTCATTTCAAACTTTAGCGAAACAGACTTTGAGCCAATGCGGGAGATAGCGGCATACACGCTCACAATTTGCCCCACATTCACTTCGTTTTGAAAAGTCAGCTTGGTTTCTGCCGTCACCGGCACAAAGCCGGGCTCATTTTTGGCGGGAACTTGTAAGCCCATCTTTCCCCAAAAAATAAACACCGCATCATCAAAGGCCGCCGCATAGTGACGAACATTCAGATGGCCAAAGTGATCGCAATGCCATTGATGGGCAACGACAGATTGTAGAAAAAGAGAGGTACTCATTGTGATCTCACCGCCAATATCCGTTGATTACACCGCTGCAGTCAGGCCAAAAATTTCTCTGGCTTCGTCTGGCGTCGCGACTTCGCAACCTAGGTCACGGATAATGCGTGAGGCGCGTTCGACTAATTGCGCATTGGTCGCAAACACACCGCGTTCTAGATAAATATTGTCTTCTAGACCAACGCGGCAGTGCCCGCCCATAATGGTAGACAACGCCACAATATCCATCTGCCAACGAGAGATGCCAAACGCACTCCATGTCGCACCCGCAGGTAATAAATCACGCATGTAGGTGAGGGTTTTTACATCTGCCGGAGCAGACCATTTCACCCCTAGGCAAATTTGGAAAAGCAATGGCTCTGGCAAGATGCCGTCTTCTGCCATTTTGCGCGCCAGTAAAATATCACCCGGGTTAAAGACCTCTAGTTCCATCTTGGTATTGGTCTTTTTAATCAGTTCTGCCATATCCCGCAGCTTGCCTGGGGTATTCATAAAGACACAATCTGGTGCGCCGGCAATACCACCTTCTAAGTTCATGGTGGTGACATCTAAAGTACATACTTCTGGTTTATTGCTTAGTACATGCTGTACACGCTCGGCAGCGCTCGCAACGTCGGTGGTTGGATGCGCCAATGCTTCGTTATTTGGCTCTGGCACAAAGGTGCCACCCATGCCGGTGGTGAGGTTAATCACCACGTTTTTGTTTACCGCACGTACGCGCTCGACGATTTCCTGAAAAATCTCAGGAGAGCGATTACCAATACCCGTGACAGGATCACGCCCGTGAATATGCACAGCAGATGCCCCTGCTGCCGCTGCCTCGATACACGATTGGGCAATTTGCTCTGGTGTAATCGGGTAATTTGGGTACTTTGGATGAATTGGTCCATCGCCTGTCACTGCACAAGTAAGTACAACTTTGCGTTTCATCTTGATTCCTTTGTCTCTGGGTTCGAGTTATTGCGCACTACGTGACAATTGGTTTTTCAGCTTGTTGTTTTGCAATGCTTGCAACACCGCCACTAACTTGCTGTCTCTGTCTTGCTTAAGTTCTAAATAGGTTTTATCGCCGACGTGTTCTTTGACTTCTGCAACCAATTTGTCGATGGCTTCATCGGTTAATTGCGGTTTACCCAAGTCATCCCACCAGAGGTGATAGCTATCTCTAAATTGCTGGCAATACGCGCGCAACCCTCCTTCGCCACCACCTAGGTTAAGCAAGGCGTGCGGCCCCATTACCCCCCAACGAAGCCCTGGGCCTGCGCTTACCGCAAGGTCCACGTCCTTCAGACTAGCTACCCCATCTAAGACAAGGTGAATCGCTTCACGCCAAAGTGCGGCTTGCAGACGGTTTGCCACATGCGCCAAGACTTCTTTCTTTAGACGAATAGTGACTTTGCCGCATAAGGAATAAATCGACTCTGCAACATCTAGTACGCCAGAGGCGGTTTTCTCATTGGTATAAAGCTCGACCAATGGAATAAGGTGCGGCGGATTAAATGGGTGCGCAATGATGATGCGGCTAGGATCTTTAAACCCAGCTTGCAAATCAGAAAGCTTTAATCCAGATGAACTTGTGGCAATAACGGCATTGGATTTTAGGTATGGCTCCATTTGCTGATAGAGCGCCAACTTGGCGTCTAGGCGTTCTGGAATACATTCTTGAATAAAGTCGACATCGATGACCGCTTCTTTAATGTCGTTAGTGACATGAAACGTCGGGTTGGTATTGCTAGTGGCTAACCCAAGCTCGATGAGCGTTGGCTTTACCTCTGTCCAAAACGACTCCATCAGCGCTTTTGTACCTGGCTGGCTATCGTACAGCTTGACGGTAAACCCAGCGGCCGCAAACAAGGCCGCCCAACTGCGACCAATCAACCCTGCTCCGACAATCGAAACCACTTTATTTGCTAGTTCATTTTTCAGGATATCTAACATCGCCCCACCTCCATATATCTGATATCTGATCAGAGATTAAACCAGTCAAAAAATAAGATCAAGCATGTTGTGCGACTATTTTTAGCAGGGTGAGCAGATGGCTCTTAGAACTACAAAACTGGATAGATAGTGAAAATTAACTACCAATTAGCGACATTTAATGGCCATTTACCGCAAATTATCAAAAAACGGATGATTAAATCTGTCATAAAAATGACTTTGGAATGCAATATTTGCGATAAAATATCAATGATCAGGAAAATTATTTTTACGCTTAGTGCCCACTTTTTTTCTGATACCATTATTTAAAGCAGCAAAAAAACCGTTTCATTCGCCGGAAGCAAATCAGAAACGGCAGCTTATTATTTGTGGAGTAGGCCAAATTGGCAGAAGAAGAAAATTTATTACCCGAGTTTCAATCGCGCCGCCCGAGTTCTGATCTGGAATATGTTTACAACGCGCTAAAGCAATCGTTCATGATGGGGGAGTTTGTCCCCGGCCAAAAGCTGACGCTTCCCGTGCTTGCCAATGCGTTTGGTACTAGTCAAATGCCGATTCGGGAAGCAACTAACCGCTTAGTTGTCGCCCGTGCGATTGAATCGTTGCCAAGAAGATCACTTCGCGTACCGGAAGCCACCCTGACTAGGTTAGACACGCTATTACCATTGCGGCTGCAATTAGAAGGGGAAGCGACACGACTAGCCACCTTAAGCGCATCAGCCAACTTAGTAAAAACGCTTAAAGCCATTAATGAAGAAATGTATAGCGATGAAGTGCTAAACGATGTGAAACGCTTCTTACGGCTAAACGAGCAATTTCACTTCACCTTATATAAGCAATCGAATAACGAAGATTTGGTCGATTTGATTGAACTGCTATGGATGCGCTACGGCCCGCTAATGAACATCATCCGCAATTGTGAAATGCCCTACGCAGGGAAAACCCATCACAATGAATTAATTGCGGCGATTGAAGCAGGCAACGCGGACGATGCAAAACACGCCATTTGTGAAGATATTCAAGAAGCGGCCAATGCCATTCGTAAAGTGATTGAACAACAGTAAACCCCATTTGGTTTGCATGTAATAGGTGGAGGAATGACAGCGAATTCCTCCACGCACATTACTCCTTAGACGCCTGCCCCACCTGAATCGCCGTCTCCCAAAATGCTTCCACTAATGGGTCGGTTTCACCCGACATTTTCACAAGCCCAATCTGCCAGATCGCGGCTTCGTCTTCTATATAGTGAATATGAAAGCCGGTTTCTTTTTTGGCAGTAGACGTTGGCACAATCGTCCAGCCAATGCCGGCAGTGACCATGGCCAATGCAGTAGAAAAATCCGCCACCGTTTCTAGTAAATGGGTAGAAAACCCCGCCTTGTTTACGTATGCCATGGTGTGATCGTAATACGCGGGGGCACGCTGCCTATCTAGCATGATGAGCGGCAATTGGCTACGTTGTGCTGGCGTTAAGCCATTTTCGAAAGCTGGCGGAGACATGATAGCGAGTGATTCTTGCAATAAGGGAATCGAACACCAACCGTCTGGCGCGGGAAGCCGACAATAGCCTAATTCTAATTGGCCGCTTTGCATGGCCTCAAACTGGTGTTTGGCAGACATATCTAGTAGCTGCACTTGCACGTTGGGGTGCGTGGCTTTGAATTCGACGACCGCTTTAGGGGCAATTTGCTGGGTAGAAATGCCAAAGCCAATCCTTAACTTGCCTTCGAATCCTTTTTTCGCAAACTCAGCCCTTCTAAGTAATTGATCTGCACTGTGCACCACTTTGATGGCTTCTTCATAAATCAGCCGGCCAAATGGGGTTAGTTGCGTGGGTGTTTTGCTGCGATCAAAAACAGGGTTGCCGAGTTCAGCTTCTAGTTTTTGTATCTTTTTACTTAAGGCAGATTGGGTGAGGAAGAGTTGCTCTGCTGCTTGGCGGAAATTAAGCACTTCGGCCAAGACAATAAACGCCCGTAAATCTCGCAGCTCCATGATTCCTCCTAGGAATGAATGAGATGATTATAACTCGTTTGACGGAATCACCCATTCAAGGTGAAATAAAGAACCTTCATCATTAGAGAATAGCTATGAGCCGAATTGCGATTGATATGGACGAAGTATTAGCCGATACCCAGGCCAAACAGTTAGCGTGGCTAAACCAGCAGTTTGATCTGCAACTGACGCCGAAAAAGGTGGAAGGCCATTTATTGTGGGAAGCATTAAGTGATGAAGCGGCAAAAGCACTAGATAACGAAATGCGCCAGCCCGATTTTTTTGCCGACCTTGCCGTGATGCCTCACGCCAAATCGATCATGGAAATCCTCTACCAAGAACATGAGATTTTTATTGCGACGGCAGCAATGGAGTACCCTACGTCTTTTACGGCGAAGTTTGATTGGCTAGCCATGCATTTCCCGTACATCCACCCATCTCGGATTGTGTTTTGCGGGGACAAGAGCATTATTCATGCGGATTATTTAATTGATGATAGCCCACGCTTTTTAAGCGGCTTCAAAGGACAGGGTTTGCTTTACCGTGCACCACGCAATGTGAATGTGACAGATTACCCAGTGGTAGAAAATTGGCTAGATGTGGCCAAGTATTTCTCGGTTTCGTTGCCTGCTTAATCTGTTGGGCTAATGGATGCAAGACGTCTTAGGCTCTTACCCGTAGAGGGTGCTTGCCTGAACGGATAAATGATCGGGCACTCGACGAATTTGTGTATTTTGCAAAAATGATTAAGTCGAACAGAGTGCATTATTCTCTTTCAGATAGTGCTAAGATGTGCGAAAAATAATAATCAAATGCTTTTTCATCGCGACTTGCTCCTATGCGCCCCACTGAACTCGATTGTATTGACCAGAAAATCTTAGAGGAACTTCAAGCTGACGCTCGAATCCCTATTTCTACCTTAGCGACTAAGGTGGGTTTGTCTCGTCATGCCGTCACACACCGGATTGATCGCCTTGAAGCGCATAAGATTATTACCGGCTATACCATCAAGGTAAAAGAACGGGCGCCGGCTAAATCGCTGGTTCGAGCGATTATGATGGTCTACCGAAAAGATCGTATGCGTGGCGCGGATGTGACTGCAGCCATTAGCAAAATTCCAGAAGTCACCTACTGCGCCATTTTAAGTGGTGAGTTTGATTTGATGATTCATATTGAGGCAGAGTCACAAGAAAGAATTAGTGATATCTGGTCTTTTATCGCGAATCTTCCTGGCGTAGAAGATACCCGTACCGCTTTCCAACTCTACACTACCGTAGATAAAAAACCCCGCTAAGTAAGTAATACTTCCCGTCATTTGCCTGATTCAGTCTGGGCGGCATTTGCACGCCCATTCACGCCCTATTACCGGCCATATTCCATGCGCTTTTCGCCCCTACTTTTCAGCTATTTTGCATAAAAATTATGCTTACATCTGTTAACAAATTGTCCATAAATACTTTGAATTTTGAACAGTTTGTAAAGTTACGGTGATCATTATTCTACCTAAACTGCTCGACATCACTAACGTGTTTGGAGAGAACAGATGAAGTTGAAACTTGCATTACTAGGTTTTGGTGGCGTTAATCATGGATTGGCAGAGGTCATTCAATTAAAGCAAAAATTACTCAAAGAAAAATTCAATTTAGAATTGGTGATCACCGCTGTATCCGATATGCGCTTTGGCACGGTATGGAATGAAAATGGCTTAGACCTAAAAAGCCTGATTGCACTACCAACTGTTGGTTATGCGATTGATGCCCTAAAACAGCAAGCAGGTACCTATCACGGTGGGTCTTCGTTAGAAGAAACCTTAGCCATGATTCAACTTAACTGTGTGGACGCAGTACTAGAAGCCACATTCACCAACCCACAAACTGGCGAACCCGCCATCTCTCATTGCAAAACTGCATTATCAGCAGGCAAACACGTTATCACTACCAATAAAGGCCCAGTTGCTTTGGCGCTAACCGAGCTTCGCCAAATTGCAAAAGAATACCGCGCTAAGTTTTATTACGAAGGCGCAGTGATGAGCGGCACGCCAGTACTAAGACAACTAGATATGACTTTGCGCGGCTGTGAGATTGAACGCTTTAGTGGCATCTTAAATGGCACGTGCAACTATGTATTAGGCCAAGTAGAAGCAGGCATGAGCATGGCAGATGCGATTGCTGAAGCACAACGTCTTGGCTATGCAGAAGCAGATCCAACCGCGGATGTAGGTGGTTTTGATGTGATGCTAAAAGTTTGCATTTTGGCCAATGCCATCTGGGATGCAGATTTAAAACCAACCGACATTAGCAGAGAAGGTATTACCGGCCTAACTGAAACCGAGATTCTCAATGCGCGTAAAGAAGGTTTCGCATGGCGTTTGATTGGCGAGGCCAGCAGAAATGCGGCAGGCGTAATTACCGGCAGTGTTAAACCACAACGTATTCCAGCGAGCGACCCATTATTGGGGGCAAATGGTGCAAACAACTCTGTGACATTCACCACCGATCTGCTTGGTGCAGTCACCATTGCAGGCCCTGGTGCTGGTCGTCATGAAACCGCATTTGCCTTGCTTTCAGACCTAATTGAACTTAACGATCGTTTGAGTAAGTGAGGCTAACCATGAACGCCAATCAATCTACCTTCCAAGCGCAAGAAAGCCTAACCGTTTATGCGCCATTTGATGGCCGTGTAGTAGGCCATGTGCCATTAAGTACCGCGGCGGATATTCCTGTCATCATGGAAAAAGCCCGCTTAGGCACTTTAGATGGCAAGCAGATGTCGCGTACCGAGCGTGCCCGAATTCTGAATGCAGCAGCCGAAGCCATTGCCGGCCAAATAGATACCTTTGCACTCACCATTGCAAATGAATCTGGTAAAGCTTTGCGCCAAGCGCGCAAAGAAGTGGCCAGATGCATTAATACCCTTCGCCTTTCAGCGGAAGAGGCGAAAAGAGTGGGCGGCGAAATTATTCCATTTAGCGCGTATCAAGGCTCAGAAAACAGGCAGGGCTATTTCACCCAAGAACCACTGGGCATTGTGTTTGCTGTAACCCCATTTAATGACCCATTAAACCTAGCCGCCCACAAACTAGGCCCGGCGATTGCCGCAGGCAATGCGGTGATTTTGAAGCCAAGCGGTTTATCACCTTTATCTGCACAAAAATTGGCGGAAGTGCTTTGGAAAGCAGGAGTCTCTCCTAACCAATTACAAATCGTCCATGGAGATCGGTCTGTCATTACCGGTTTGGTCCAAGAAAAAGACATTCGAATGATTAGCTTTACTGGTGGCACCAGTACCGCCGAAGCCATTACCCAAATTGCTGGCCTGAAAAAAATGGCCATGGATCTTGGTGGGAATGCAGCGGTGATTGTCATGGCGGATAGTGATTTTGAATTGGCAGTGGAATCTTGTGTATCAGGATCATTCTGGGCATCAGGTCATAACTGCATCGGGACACAACGCATCTTGGTCGAACGGAGCATTTATGAGCAATTTGTTGGCCGCTTTGCCGAATTAACCCGCCAAATGATTACCGGTGACCCAACATCTGACGCGACCGACATGGGACCGATGATTTCTGAAGACCAAGCAAAACGGATTGAAACGTGGGTATCCGATGCGCTCGCCAAAGGGGCCAAGTTGATTTGCGGCCACGAAAGAAAAGGCAGCATCTATTCCCCAACCGTCCTAACAGACGTACCAACCGATTGCAAAGTCTGGTCTGAAGAGGTGTTTGCACCGGTTGTCAGCATCGCTCCGTTCGATTCATTTGACGCGGCATTAGCAGAAGCGAACGGTAGTGAATGTAGCCTACATGCCGGTATTTTCACCCGCAGCTTAGAAACCGCCCTCAAAGCAGCCGACCAAATTGAAGCCGGTGGCGTGATGATTAACGACTCTTCCGATTATCGCTTTGATGGGATGCCATTTGGTGGATTTAAGTATGGCTCGTTGGGTAGAGAAGGGGTGAAGTTTGCCATTCAGGAAATGACTCAGCCCAAAGTGATTTGTATTAATCGCTAATCATTCCCCCGCTAAAGGAGCTAAAAGTGGAGAAGCCCAGAGTGAAAACCAATGCAAATGAAGTACTG
>NZ_JAJBZT010000016.1 GCF_020564625.1 Leeia speluncae | reverse complement strand
ATACACAGCCAATTGTTCCAACTTCGCCTGTGGTTGAGCCTCAAACTACGCCACCCGCAACAACGGAAACGCCACCTGCATCAAATGATACAACCACAAGCCCAACGCAGGAAACAACTACAGATGCACCGTTCTCTAATATTATTGCGGCTAGCGTAGATACAAACTTCGAGAATACGGCGCCTGTCTCTACCTTGCCAGATTTGAGCGTGGTACAAAGTTTCAATCAGCGTTCATCAATAGAAGACAATCTGACCCAGGTGGGCGTGGGAGCGTTTAGAATCCCGGTGATTAAGGCCGATGAAGTGAACTTGATGGTATATAACGGTGTTCAAGATCAGATTTATGAAAAAAATGCAGATGTGGATTTTAAATTGCCAGCAGACGCATTTGTTCATACCCAAGAAGATGCCGTTGTTAAACTAACCGCACAGCTATCTGATGGCAAAGCATTACCTACTTGGCTACATTTTGATGCAACATCCGGGCGCTTCCAAGGAACTCCGCCGGCAGATGTAGATTCGATCATCGAAATTGTCGTCACTGCAAGAGATAATGATGGCAGAACAGCATCAACCGTGTTCAAAATTAGAGTAGGGAAGATAGCTACTAATAAGTTATCTTTTAACGAGCAAGTTTTGCAGGCCAAACAAGGAAGCCCAATTAGCCGTTTGCAAAGCGCATCTCCTATTAAAATAAGGGCTTAATGTTTGTCTGAAGTCAATTCAACCAATCCGTTGCTCGACCTGCTGACGTTAGGCGGTCGAGCACGTCAGGCGAAGTCAGCAGACGAACTCGCTTTCCTACTCGTCAATGATTCAAAACAGCTATTGCCGTATCGCCAATCGGTTTTTTGGGGGGCAAAACAAGGCGTAATTGCCTTATCTGGCGTGATCCAACCTGAAAAAAATGCCCCTTATGTTCAATCGATGGATCGATTGTGCCGGTATTTAAATGCAACTTACGCTAGTGCTAAGATTTTAACGGCTGATGAATTAAATGAAGAGGCGGCTGCAGATTGGTTAGAGTGGTTGCCTAATTTTGTGATGTGGTTGCCTATTGGTCAACCAGCGGATGACCCAGAGCAAGCAACCGGGCTACTTATTGCGGCGGATATGAGCTGGACGCAAAGTAGCTGCACCATCATGCAAGAGTGGATGCAAATTTGGACATTTGCTTGGGGCAAATTTCAACGTAAGAAAAAACATGCGTTGGGATTACTCCATTGGTTACAAGATCCAAAATGGAAGCAAAAACCACTTCACCATCGACCAAAGTTTATTTTGGCGGTATTGCTGGTTGCCGCGACTTTTTTCCCTGTAAGAATGAGTGTGTTGGCTCAGTCTGAAATTGTCGCCGCTGAACCTACCGTCATTCGTGTGCCTTTAGATGGTGTATTTGGCCAATTTCTGGTGAAACCGAATCAGTCGGTTAAAAAGGGGGATCCATTGTTTGAAATGGATCAAACCGCCCTAACTGGTCGTTTAGACATTGCCGAAAGTGAATTGCGTACAACAGAGGCCGAGTATCGTCAAAAGGCAGCAGAATCTTTGGTGGAGGGAAAAACCAACACGGATATTTCTTCTCTTGCCGGAAAAGTCGAGCAAAAACAAGCGGAATTGGCATACTTGCAATCGCTTTTATCTCGCTCAATCATCAAAGCGCCTAGTAACGGCGTGGCTGTGTTTGATAATGCAGCAGAGTGGCTTGGTAAACCTGTTCAAACGGGGGAACGTGTACTCAGGCTCGCAAACCTAAATCATTTAGAGATTGAAAGTTGGTTATCCGTTTCAGATGCAATTCCAATTCAGGCCGGGGACCATGTAACTTTTTATCCAGCCGCATCACCATTTTCTTCTGTTGCAGCAACAGTTCGGTATATGTCGTTTGATGCAACCTCACGTCCAGAGGGAAATTACGCCTATCGTATTCGTGCAACACTATCGCCTGAAGAAACTGGTCATTTAGGTCTAAAAGGGACCGCCAAGATATCCACGACTTGGGTGCCATTTGTCTACTGGGCGGCTAGAAAACCGCTAGCGGTTATTCGTCAGACGTTGGGCTTGTAATATGCTCCCATCGCTACGACAAGAGTTAGAGTTGGTGCCAGATGCCCATTTTACCGATGGCAGCCCGCACTATACCTTGTATGACCCCACCAAAAACCAATTTTATCGATTAGATTGGCTGACATTTGAAGTAGTCAGCCGTTGGTCAATGGGGGATCCGCTTGAAATTATTAAAGACATTCATCGGTCAACCACGCTAAAGATTGATGCAGAAGCGTTTGAGCAGGTCATTACGTTTCTAGCTGCTAATGAATTACTGATTCCCGACGTTGGCCAAGCCGCCAAAATGAGTGGAGTGTTAAAGAAAATGCGCGGGGGAGTAGGGCAATGGTTGTTGCACCATTATCTTTTTTTTCGCGTGCCGCTCGTTAAACCAGATGCTTGGATTACCTGGTTAGCCTCGAAAAGTGATTTCTTATTTTCTAAAACCTTCCTAGGCGTGACTGTTTTTGGATTAATTGCAGCGTTACTCGGCATTATTCAATCTTGGGACCGCTTTTTTGCCACCATGCTAGATACGTTTTCTTGGCATGGTCTATTAGCCTACGGCATCACGCTTTTCCTATTAAAGTTGATGCATGAGTTAGGCCATGCAATCGCAGCAAAGCGAATGGGATGCCGGATTCCCACAATGGGCATTGCTTTTTTAGTACTACTTCCCGTTGCCTATACCGATACGAATGATGTTTGGCGATTAGCAAACCGAAAGCAGCGGCTAATTGTGGCCAGTGCCGGGATTGTGACAGAGCTAGTGATTGCGGTTTGGGCGGCGATCACTTGGCTATTGGTACCAGAAGGTACGTTATCGTCGATTACCTTTTTATTAGCTAGTACGACATGGATTGCCACTTTATTGATTAACGCTAGCCCATTCATGCGTTTTGATGGCTACTTTTTATTATCGGATTTTCTGGATATTCCCAACTTACATGCTCGTGCGTTTGCTATGGCAAGATGGCATTTAAGACAAAAGCTATTCGGTGTTGAATTACCGGTTCCCGAGTATTTTGAGAAAAAGCGTCAGCGCTTTTTAATCGCATTTGCTTGGGTAACATGGATTTACCGGCTAGTGATTTTCTTAGGGATTGCCTTACTTGTCTATAGCTTTTTCATCAAGGCATTAGGCATCTTCCTATTTTTAGTCGAAATCATTTGGTTTGTGATTCGTCCATTTTGGTCTGAGTTAAAATATTGGCACGAAAATTGGGCGGTATTTAGCCAAGGCAAACATGTGAAGCGCACCTTTGCTATTGTGTTGATTGTGCTGATCGGTTGTTTTATTCCTTATGATACACACCTAAAAACGGCGGCCATGTTAAGGCCTAGTCAATACGAAATCATCTATGCGCCAAGGCATAGTTACTTAGTTCAATCGTCTTTAAAAAATGGCCAATCCGTCAAAGCAAATCAGCTAATGATCGCTTTTGCCTCACCAGAGAGTGAATATTTTAGTGCAAATATTGATGCAAAAATTCAATGGATGCAGTCTGCCCTTGCCTCATCTGTGTTTAATGATGAACAGCGGAAGTTACTGCAAGTGCTAACTGCCCAATTAGTGACAGCTCAGGCAGAGAAACAACTACAAAACTCCTTAGGTGATCAGCTTCAAAAGAAAGCAACCTTTAAAGGGAGTTTTCAGTGGCTAAATCCTGATCTTAAATCAGGAGAGTGGCTACAAGATGGAGAGACGATTGCTTTAGTTGCCAATCACGATCACTTTCAAGCCGTGACGTATTTAAATGAAGAGCAAAGAAACTTAATCCAAAAAGGGGCAACCGGCTCGTTATTTTTAGAAGCAGATCCGCTCGTAACTATTCCTTTAAATTTGGAATCTATCTCTGCAGAACCCGTGCATGCCATTAGTGAAGTTCTACTAGCCTCTCAACATGGGGGCGATCTTTTACTAAGAGAAAAAGGCGGGCAGCTATATTCAGATGTGCCGCTTTATAAAGTGACTTTTCGATCGGAAGGGACAATTCCTGGCTCCTTAACTCAACAAGAATGGCGAGGAAAACTATCTATCTCTGTTGCTGAGTCCTCCTTAGCATCTCAAGGTCTTCAACATCTTGGGGCAATATTTAGAGCGCAATTTGGATTTTGATCCCTTCCATTTTCATTCATCAAGAGATTGTAGTGTTTTTAAGAAATTAGTAACCAAGGCATTATTTGCACGTGCAATGGTTGCTAGCCCCATTGCAATGTAAGCGTCCTCTTCATCAATTGGTAGGAATTTCACATGAGGAATTTGCACCAATGCTAATGGCGACGGCAGCATGGATATGCCAATTCCTGCTGCAACCAAACCAATCTGTGTGGTTGCTTCTCTTGCTTCTTGGCTGATGTGAGGTTCGAAACCCGCTTGATGGCAAAGGCGCCTAATCAAATTTCGTAGTCCAGAACCGGTGCCAAGTGGGTAGCAAACAAAAGGCTCTTCTTTTAGCATTTCCACTTTGATCTTCGCTTGGGCTGCCAGCGGGTGGGAGTCATGTACCACAAGCTGAAGCGGGTCTCTACCAATTTCTTTTAGCAAAATACCTTCAGGCGCATCTAGGCCCGTAAAACGCACAAAACCAATATCTAATACATCATTTTGAAGTGCCTGATATTGGTCTAAAGTAAACATCTCTCGTAGCGATAATCGTACTTTTGGATATTTCAGACGATAAGCTTGAATTGCTCTAGGTAATAAATTGCTAAACGGTAAAGACGAGGTGAAACCAATTCTGAGCTCACCTTCTTCCCCAATCCCAATTCGCTTGGCTTCTAACGCAGCAGATTCCACTGTTGCAAGGATCTGCTTCGCGTGTTCATAAAAGCGTTTTCCAGCTGCCGTTAAGGCTACGTGCCGTTTACTACGCTCAAATAGCGGTGTGCCAATTTCTTGTTCAAGCGCTTGAATTTGTTGGCTAAGAGGCGGTTGGCCAATATGTAATTTTTCTGCTGCACGGCTAAAGTGCAATTCTTCGGCTACCGCAACAAAGTAACGTAAATGACGTAGTTCCATATATATTTTAAAAATATTAAAAACAGATTAAATATATATTGGACGACTAAAAAAGGCGAGCATAAGATGGATGTTACAACAGCGCACAACTAGCTTTAGTTACAGTCAATGTACGCTAGTCAGCTTGTACGCTATCTGATAAAAGGAATATAGAAATGCCTGCCGCCGCCGCTGCTTTGCCAGCTGGAATGATGAAAACAAATCCAATTGAAAATCTTGCCCCAATGAAATTGCAAGCTGGAACCTCTGCCTTTCGTCGTGCAAATGGTGCGATGTTCTTTGGTGGCTTATCCACGTTTGCATTGCTCTATGGCTTTCAGCCATTAATGTTGGTGTTTTCTGATGTGTTTCAATTGTCCCCCGCACAAGCGAGTGGGGTGGTCTCGGCTTCCACTGGCGCATTGGCAATTTCTCTTATTCCTGCGAGTCTAGCGGCCGACCGGTTTGGTAGAAAACCCTTAATGAATTTAGCGTTAGCACTCGCCGCCATTTTGACCGTGCTAAGTGCATTTGCCCAATCATTTGGCCAACTCTTGATATTGCGCACCTTGCTTGGGGTGGCGATGTCTGGCTTACCTGCGGCTGCCATGGCGTATTTAAGTGAAGAAATCGAACCTCAGTCATTAGGGCAGTCCATGGGCTTATACATTGCGGGAAGTGCTTTAGGTGGAATGAGTGCTCGGTTTTTGTCTTCCGCATTAGCGGGAATGTATAGCTGGCAGTTTGCCGTTGGTACATTAGGGGCAATTGGTCTAGTTTCTGCTTTTTTCTTCTGGAAATTTTTGCCACCATCCAGACACTTTAAATCCACGCCGCTTAATGTAGAAATGTTTGTTAGTGATCTAAAACTGCATTTTTCAGACAGAGGACTACGCTGGTTATTTGCGGTTTCTTTTACGCTAATGGGGTGTTTTGTTAGTTTGTACAATTACCTTGCATATCGTTTAAGCGCAGCACCTTTTGGGCTTTCTCATAGCCAAATCGGACTCGTGTTTACCTTATACCTATTAGGTATGGTGGGGTCCACTTGGTCTGGAAAATGGGCTGATAAAATTGGACGGCGAAATGTGCTTTGGATTATGCCGCTACTGATGGTGGTTGGGTTATTGTTTACCTTGGCCAATAGCCTCTGGATCGTGATGATCGGTGTGGGTGTATTTACCTTTGGCTTCTTTGGGGCGCATTCCGTTGCAAGTAGTTGGGTTGGCCGCCGTGTTCCTAGGGCGCGCGCCTTGGCATCCGCCTTATACCTATTCTTCTACTATTTAGGCTCTAGTATGTTAGGTACGACTTCTGGCTTAATGTGGGGGCTTGGTCATTGGACTGCGGTTGCCGGCTTTTTATTTCTAATCTTAATGGTTTCAACATCTATTGCCATCCACTTAAGAAAACTACAACCCTTGCCAACTAGTCAAATTTAATCAGGTTGGCGCTAGTATTAGCGCCAACCTTGAATCCACCTGCTTGTATCTTCTAATTGCTCCCAATCCATCGTCCAAGTCCTTTTCGTTAAAATTGCCTCTAAGACAATTTGACGAATAGGGCTACCGTCTTCTGGCGTAATTACCTCGATCACCAAAAAGTGCTTTTCTTTGTTCTGCGGGGTGACTGCAGTCCATTTCGATCGCATCAGTTTTTTGGGGTTAAGAGAGAGATTTGCCATTATTCACTTTCATTTATACTAAAATCGTATCATCAACATGACAACCATGCGGTTGGCATGATTTAATTCTGTATCCATTACCCATTCAAGGTGAATAGCTTGAAGATTGTTAAATTACTGCACCGTGTAAGTCAATTTTTGCTAGCGTTCGGGCTAGCTGGTGTTGCTTCTGCTCAAAATGTTCAACTGATTGGCGTCATGCCTAATATGGGCGTGTTTAAAATCGATGGAGTAGGGCCAAAGTCTATTCGAATTGGGCAAAGCTACAATGGTGTCAAAGTCGTTTCGGCGAGTGGCGATAGCGCTGTCATTGAGATTGATGGAAAACGTTCAACTATCCGATTGGGCGATGCAGGGTTTTCAAGCGATACAAACGCAAGTAGCGGACAAAAAACCACGCTGACTGCTGATTCGAATGGCCATTTCGTAACGACAATTGCCATCAATGGAAGACCTGTTGAAGCAGTCGTAGATACGGGAGCAACTGTCATTTCGATTGGTCGTTCTCAAGCAGAACAAATGGGAATCAAATATCAAAATGCGCCCCAGGCCGTATTTGGTACAGCGAATGGGTCTATTCGCGCTTGGATGGTTAAATTCGATACAGTGCGTGTAGGAAACATCACTCTCTATCAGGTTGAAGGAAGTGTCAATGAATCTAACATGCCAATTGTGTTGCTGGGGATGAGTTTCTTAAACCGTGTCGAAATGAAACGCAGCAATGGTCAACTTGAGTTGATAAAGCGCTAAAACAATCAGATTGTTATCACGAACTAAAAAGCCTCTGAAACGCAGAGGCTTTTTATTGATAAGGCAGTTACTTCTCGCCGAATACTCAATACCCCGCATCAATCAGATCTTCTCTGGTCAGCATAAAGACAAACTGATCACCACTAGCGGTATCTAACCATTGGAATGGCAGTTCTGGATAACTGACTTCCAACTCTTCTCTGTTAAAGCCAATTTCAACAATTAACAAGCCACCAGGAATCAAGAATTGGCTCGCGTTCATCAAAATCACACGAGTGGCATCTAATCCATCTTCACCACTACCAAGTGCCAATTCTGGTTCATGTAAATACTCTGGAGGAAGAGCATCTACCGATTCTGCATTCACATAGGGTGGGTTGCTAATAATAATGTCGTATTGCTTCGGCTCAAGATTTGAGAAAAGGTCGGATTGAATTAGCTGCACGCGATTGTCTAGTTGGTAGTCCGTCACGTTACGTTCAGCAACATCTAAGGCGTCAGATGACAAATCTACTGCATCAACATCTGCATTCGGGAATACTTCAGCAGCAACAATCGCTAAGCAACCAGATCCAGTGCACATATCTAGTACAGAAACCACTTCTTCCGGCACTTGAATCCAAGGCGCTAATTGGTCTCTTAATAATTCCGCGATAAATGAACGTGGCACAATCACACGCTCATCTACATAAAAACGGAAATCCCCTAACCATGCTTCATTGGTTAAATAAGCGGCTGGTTTTCTGGTTTCTACCCGAGTTTGAATCACAGACAAGACCCGCGCAATTTCACTTGGCAATAAATTGGCATCTGCAAAAGGGGCAATGTCATGAATCGGCAGGTGCAGCGAATGAAGCACTAGATAGCAAGCTTCGTCATAAGCATTATTCGATCCATGACCAAATACCAAATTCGCTTCTTGAAAACGGCTAACCGCAAAGCGAATAAGATCACGAACAGATTTTAAAGATTGGCTTGCTTCTGTGTACATAATATTGGTGAAGTCTTTCTATTGATTCAAGCTATGCGGTAAGTTGGCTTATGCGCCCAGTAAACGCTGTAAAGTACCATGGTAAATATTAGATAATTTAGGGATATCTTCCACTGCCACACATTCATTAATTTTATGAATGGTCGCATTAATTGGCCCAAATTCTACCACTTGCTTACAAATCCGGGCGATGAAGCGTCCATCCGACGTTCCACCTGTGGTAGATAACTCTGGTGTAATTTGTGTTTCCGCTACAATGGCCGCTGTGAGTGCTTCTGATAATTCGCCTGGTGCAGTAAAGAATGGCTGCCCAGAAATACTCCATTCCAGATCATAAGTCAGTTCGTGCTTATCTAAAATATCGTGAACACGCTTTTGAAGACCTGCGACAGTTTGCTCGGTTGAAAAGCGGAAATTAAAGAGAAGCTCAACCGTGCCTGGGATCACATTCGTTGCCCCTGTACCACCTTTAATATTTGAAGACTGCCAGCTGGTTGGCGGGAAGTAATCATTCCCCTTATCCCACTCGGTAGTTGCTAATTCAGCCAAGGCAGGGGCAATCAAATGAATCGGGTTTTTTGCTAGGTGAGGGTAGGCAATATGGCCCTGCACACCTTTCACAATTAACTGGCCAGACATCGAACCACGACGACCATTTTTAATCGTGTCACCGCAAACTTTAGAAGAAGTTGGTTCACCCACAATACAATAGTCGATCCGCTCACCACGTGCTTCTAGCATATCGACGATTTTCACCGTTCCATCTGTCGCCACACCTTCTTCGTCAGAAGTAATCAGTAACGCGATAGAACCTTTGTGGTTTGGACATTCAGCAACAAACTTTTCAATTGCAGTGACAAATCCCGCAAGAGAAGCCTTCATATCGGCTGCGCCACGGCCAAACAAATGGCCATCTCTGATTGTCGGCACAAATGGGTCGGTGTGCCAATCGGTTAACGGGCCTGTAGGTACAACATCGGTATGGCCTGCAAAGCAAAGGATAGGGCCTTCAGTCCCTCTTCTAGCCCAGAAATTATCTACGCCATTACTATGTAAACGTTCAATCACAAAGCCAATGGCTTCTAAACGTTCAATCATTAAATCTTGGCAGCCGCCATCAACAGGGGTTACAGAATGGCAAGCAATGAGTTGTTCGGTCAATAACTGGGTAGGATTCATTTTGGTCACTTATTCTTACTCTCAAATATGATTAGAGAAAGGTTTTGCTGTAAGCGGCTTCATCAAAGCCTAGCAGGGCGATATTATCTTCAACAATCACCGGACGTTTAATGACGCTTGGTTTTTCAAGCATCAACGCAATCGCGCTAGCATTGTCGTTTACAGCCGCTTTTTGCTCATCAGTGAGTTGTCTCCATGTCGTTCCTGCGCGGTTCACTAGTTTTTCCCAAGGGAAATGCGTTAGCCATTTCGCCAGCATTTCTTCTGTGACACCTTGTTTCTTAAAATCATGAAAGGTTGCATCAACCTGATGATCTGTTAACCAAACGCGCGCTTTTTTCACGGTATTGCAATTAGGAATGCCGTAAATCGTGATAGACATGAAGTTGTTCCTGCTAAAAATAGGCGTGCTTTATGGTTGTTAAGCTTGGAAACGAACAACCATAAAGCTACAAAAGAGAGTTATTTACAATTGCGAAGAATTGTAACGCATTTGATCGAGATGTAAGGGTCGGTTTTTACGATTTTTCATCGGTAAAAACCTACTAGGCTGTATAGAGGGGGAGTAATTAGCCGTTTAGTTCAAAATCAAAGCTAATCGACTCCTCTTCCTCTTTTTGCTTCTTCATGGAGCGTTCAGCTTCTTCAATTAACTGCTTTTCTTCTAAGCGGGTATGCGCATGCTCATCGTTATTAATCTTCCAAGACAAGTTGGTTGGGCTATCCGCATTACTTAACGCTTCTTCCAAGGTGATCTTGCCTTCTTTAAACAATCTAAAGAGTGATTGCTCAAAGGTTTGCGAGCCTTCAGTAACCGAGTTTTCCATTGCCTCTTTAATCAGGTCAATTTGTCCGGTACGAATTAATTCGGCGGTGCGAGGAGAATTGAGTAGCACTTCTACTGCTGGTACTAATTTGCCATCCACCCCTTTGACTAAGCGTTGCGAAATGACGGCTTTAAGGGAGACAGATAAATCAAGTAATAAGCTAGCCCGTGCTTCATGAGGGAAGAAGTTAATAATGCGGTTAAGCACGTGATAACTGTTGTTCGCGTGTAAGGTACTGAGAATTAAATGGCCAGCTTGCGCATACGTTAAGGCGTGTTGCATGGTGTCTTTATCGCGGATCTCACCTAACATCAAGACATTAGGTGCTTCGCGCATGGCATTTTTCAATGCATCATGATAACTGTGGGTATCAATCCCCACTTCTCGTTGGTTAACAATCGATTTTTTATGATGAAAGACGTATTCGATTGGGTCTTCAACAGTCAAAATATGACCGCTCGCAGATTCATTTCTATGCTCAAGCATGGCTGATAGGGTCGTGGATTTTCCACTGCCTGTAGAGCCAACCACTAAAACTAGCCCCAATTTACCCATTACCAATTCTGAAAGAACCGCTGGCAAGCTTAACTCTTCAATGGAGCTCGCTTTTTCCTTGATGTAACGAATAACAATTGCAACATCGCCACGTTGTTTAAAAACGTTAACCCGGAAATTACCCACTTCTTCTAGGTAATAACCAAAGTTCATTTCCCAATCGTGCTCAAATCGACTAATGCGCTCTGCATCCATCAAGCGGTAGGCAATACGTTTAATCTGATCACCATTTAATACTTGCTGGTTGATCGGATAAACCACCCCCTCGATTTTAATTTGCGCAGTCGTCCCCGCCGAGAAAAATACGTCAGAGGCTTTCTTTTGTGCCATCAGTTTTAGGATTGGAGTAATGTCCATACAGCGTCACTATCAAAAAAGTTAATGATTGGGAGGGCGGTTTATTGCATCTCAAGGCTAAGCAAATATCACTTTATCATATTGCCGATTTTACGTGGCATGATGCAATGCGCAAATTTGATTGGCTATTCATCTTTTTACATCCGCGCTAACTGTTACAATACAGTATATGCATTGACAAAAAATGATGTCGACGCGAATTTTCTACTTATTCTTTCTTAGTCTGGGATAAAGTACACGTCAATGATCCTAGACGCATGCTAGATATATTGCGAGGTTGTCATGCCTAAAGCAATGGCAGTGTTGCTGCTAATGCAACTACTAGGCGAAGTTACTGTTCGGCTATTACATATTCCTGTGCCAGGCCCAGTGGTCGGCATGTTGTATATGTTTATTTGGCTAGTCTCTGTTGACGGTCCAGACAAAGAAGTCGCGGGGACGGTGAATGGCTTGTTACAGAATATGGCGCTGCTTTTCGTGCCTGCTGGTGTCGGAATCATGGCGCATGGTGACCGGTTAAAATCTGAAGGCATCCGGATTGTCATTGTACTGATTGTGAGTACCTTATTAACGATGTTGGCAACCTTGCTAACTTACCGGTATCTCTCAAAAAAAGTCGTGAAGGCTAATACTGCATCAACAGGAAATCATCATGACTAGTGGCATCTATCAATGGATTCCTAACTTATCACCTTATTTAATCAGCACGACCATCACCTTGATTGTGTACGTATTTGCGATGCAGTTTCATTTAAAAATGAATCGGGTAATGTGGAGTTACCCCATCATTATTTCCGTCGCAGTTTTAGTCACTATTTTGAGTGTTACGCAAACAAAGTACGAAGATTACTTTGAGGGAACCAAGTATCTTAGCTTTTTGTTAGGGCCAGCAACGGTGGCATTGGCCATGCCTTTATATGCACAAATTACCCATTTAAAAAAATATTGGTTGCCAGTCATTGGTAGTATTTTTGCGGGTAGTGTGGTGGCAATTTTATCGGTTGTATATTTGGGGCAATGGTTAGGTTTATCTAGAGAAACATTAATGTCGATGGTGCCAAAGTCATCTACAACCCCGATTGCGATGGCATTAGCAGAACAACTCGGTGGTTCTGGTTCTTTAGCTGCAGCCATGGTGCTGTTAACCGGTACTTTTGGTGCATTGGCTGCGAGACCATTTTTTAAAAGTTTAGGGTTAGATGAAGATCAAGGTACTGGCCTAGCGATGGGGACTGCCTCACATGGTTTTGCAACGGCAAAAGCTTTGCAAGAAAATCTAGAAAGAGGCGCATATGCAGGGTTAGCGATGGGGGTAAATGGTGCCCTTACCGCATGGTTAACAGGCCCCATCCTGCATTGGATCGGATTAATTTAATATGAATATTTATGATTTTCACTGCCACTCGAATGTATCTGATGGCTTATTAACCCCAGCAGCTGTGGTGGAGCGCGCCTTTGAAAGAGGTATTCGTGCATTAGCTTTAACAGACCATGATGAAGTGGGCGGGTTAACCGAGGCGCAAGAAACCGCCGCGCGTCTCGGTATGGTGCTAGTGAACGGTGTTGAAATCTCGGTTAACTGGGGAAAGCATACGCTGCACATTGTTGGCTTAGGGGTTGATCCTAAAAACAATGTCCTGCAAGAAGGGCTGGCGCGCATTCGTAGTGGTAGAACAGAGCGCGCAAAAATGATGGCAGCAGGCCTAGCCAAAGCCGGTATTCAAGGTGCTTTCGAAGGTGCTTTACCTTACGCCGATAATCCTGAAATGATTGGTAGAGCACATTTTGCGCGCTTTTTAGTAGAAAACGGCCATGCAAGAAATTTACAAGCGGTGTTTAAAAAATTTTTAGTTCCTGGAAAACCTGGTTATGTGCCACACCTATGGGCAACGTTACAAGAATCCATTGATTGGATTCATGCAGCAGGTGGCTTAGCGGTGATTGCCCACCCAGGCCGGTACGAGATGGGTAAAAAGCAAATGCTAGAACTCGTCGAAATTTTTACCCGCTTTGGTGGCGATGGCGTAGAAGTGGCGACTGGAAACCACACACCTGATCTAGTGGCGAGATTTGCCCGTATTGCCGATGATTTTGGTTTATGGGCATCTGTCGGGTCTGATTTTCACGGAACAGGGCATTATGGTGATTTAGGGACGTATCCGCCATTACCTAGTTATTGCAAGCCAATTTGGGAAAAGTTAGGCATTTCTTTGCCCGAATCACCAGCGTGTGATGCTATTGGCAATAGTTAAGATTTGGTACACTTACTGTTTTAATGACTTCGAAATCTAGTTATTTCATTGAAATGACTGGATTATCAGGCACCGGCCAACCGGAACGAAAAAATCTCATGTCACAGTTTTTCCAGATTCATCCAGAAAACCCACAAGCCCGCCTTATTAAGCAAGCCGTTGAAATAATTAAAAATGGTGGGGTGGTTGTATACCCAACAGATTCTTGTTATGCCCTAGGCTGTATGATTGGGGATAAAGAAGCGTTAGAAAAAATCCGCAGGATTAGACAGATTGATGAAAAACACCATTTTACTTTGGTGTGCCCAGATCTATCTGCCATTGCCACCTATGCAAAAGTAGATAATCAGCAATATCGTTTGTTGAAGTCAGTTTTGCCGGGTAGCTATACCATTATTCTCGAGGCAACTAAGGAAGTGCCGAAGCGCCTTATGCATCCGAAGAAAAGCACCATTGGATTGCGTGTACCAGAACACCCGGTTACGTTGGCGCTACTAGAAGAGTTGGGGGAACCGATTCTATCTGTCACACTCCTACTGCCAGGGGAAGAATTACCACCGTATGATCCATATGAGATTCGTTCATTGTTAGAACATCAAGTGGATTTAGTGATTGATGGCGGCTTTTGCGGTATGGAGCCAACCACGGTCGTGGATTTGTCCCAAGGTGCACCAGAACTAGTCCGAGCTGGTAAAGGTGAGTTAGCTAAATTAGGTCTCTCAGAAGAATAAAGCGTTAGGTGGATATGGATCAGGATTTTATTCGCGCAATTACCTTATATGCATTACCAATTATATTAGCCATTACGCTGCATGAAGCAGCACATGGTTGGGTTGCATATAAATTAGGGGATCGTACGGCCTATATGATGGGGCGTATTACTGCAAACCCACTTAAGCACATTGATTTAGTCGGCACGATTATTCTACCGCTAGTCTGTATTATCTTGCCTGGTGGATTCTTATTTGGCTGGGCAAAGCCTGTGCCAGTCAATACCCGCAATTTTAAAAATATTCGTCGAGACATGCTGCTCGTAGCCGCAGCCGGACCTCTCGCAAATATTTTAATGATGCTAGCTTGGTTGCTATTCATTAAATTAACCATTTATTCAGACTTGGGTGATTACACCGAGCCATTACGTGCAATGGCGACAATGGGTGTGTTATTCAATACGATCTTGGCCGCTTTTAACTTAATTCCATTGCCACCACTAGATGGCGGACGAATTGTCACTTCTTTGCTGCCTTATCCGTGGGATGTAAAGTTCGGCAGCATCGAGCGTTTTGGTTTTTTCATTCTGATTGCCCTAATGGCAACAGGGATGTTGAATTTCGTCTTAGGGCCTATCTACAGTGTGGTAGGTGCATTGCAGCATCTGATTATTTAGTCTGAAGTAGCAGAAAACTGGGGAAGTTACCCCAATAATAAAGTAAGTTTTTAAAAGCATTTTTGCCGTTAAACAGGGATAAAAAAACATGTTCGCTGATCGCGTACTATCGGGAATGCGCCCGACAGGTAGTCTTCATCTTGGGCACTATCATGGCGTATTGAAAAACTGGGTCAAACTTCAAAGTGAGCACGAGTGCTTCTTTATGGTGGCAGATTGGCACGCCTTGACCACAAACTACGATAACGTACAGATTATTGAGAATAGTGTTTGGGATATGGTCATTGACTGGCTAGCTGCGGGTGTTGATCCTTCTCAGGCGACCGTTTTTATCCAAAGCCGAGTGCCAGAGCATGCAGAACTTCATTTGCTGCTATCAATGATTACCCCAAATGGTTGGTTGGAGCGTATGCCAACCTACAAAGACCAAATGGAAAAATTATCTCACAAAGATTTAAATACCTATGGTTTCTTGGGCTATCCATTACTGCAGAGTGCGGACATTTTGGTTTACCGTGGCAATATGGTGCCAGTAGGGGAAGATCAGGTTCCTCATATTGAGTTCACTCGTGAAATTGCTCGTCGTTTTAACCACCTGTATGGTAAAGAACCTGGCTACCAAGAGAAGGCAGAAGCAGCAATCAAAAAGCTGGGTGGCAAAAAGGGTAAGTTGTACGACGAATTACGTACCCGTTACCAGCAAGATGGCGATGCGGAAGCGCTAGAAGCTGGCCGTGCGTTATTGGAAGACGCTCAAAACCTGAGTATTGGTGACCGTGAGCGTCTATATGGTTACCTTGAAGGCGGAGGCAAGATGATTCTGCCAGAGTCTCAGCCATTGTTAACAGAAGCGTCTCGTATGCCAGGGCTTGATGGGCAGAAAATGTCTAAGAGCTACCAAAATACGATTACGCTTCGTGAAGATGCCGATTCTGTCGCGAAAAAAGTGAAGCAAATGCCAACTGATCCTGCGCGTGTACGCCGTACCGATGCGGGTAACCCAGACAAATGCCCTGTTTGGAAACTACATGAAGTTTATAGTTCTGACGATGTTAAAACATGGGTGAAAGCGGGCTGTACTAGCGCAGGCATTGGCTGTATTGAATGCAAACAACCTGTCATTGAAGGTGTGCTGGCCGAACAAAAACCAATGCAAGAACGTGCACAAATGTATATGGATGATCCGACCTTGGTGCGTAATATTATTGCAGAAGGTTGCGAGAAGGCACGTGAAGTTGCGCGCGAAACCATGAAAGATGTGCGTGAAGCAATGGGGTTAGCCTACCGTTAAGCAACTATTTACTTGCAAGTATTCTCACTTCACTAGTTAAGTGACGGGAATTTAGCTGATGCAATATCAAAAAGCCGCCAACTTTCATCAAGTGTTAATTGATCTAGGTTTGGCGGTTTTTTCTTGTCATTTGCAGCAGACTTTCGCATGAAGCAAAGTGATCTTACCTTACCTCAGATTGATTTACCTGAACCTCCCATTGCGCAAGTGAATGGAGAGGCTGTACGCGAATTCCCTGCCGACCTATATATCCCACCAGATGCCCTACAAGTCTTTTTAGAAACATTTGAAGGCCCGTTAGATTTGCTGCTTTATCTCATTCGCAAGCAAAACCTAGATGTATTAAATATTCCAATGGCGCAATTAACTGAGCAATACATGGCGTATGTTGCGATGATGGAAAACCATCGGTTTGAGTTGGCGAGTGAGTATTTATTAATGGCTGCTATGTTAATCGAGATTAAGTCTCGGTTATTACTGCCGGTTCCGCCATCCTTAGATGATCAAGATGAGTACATTGACCCGCGTGCCGCCTTAGTCGAACGTTTGTTGGTGTATGAGCAAATGAAAGCGGCCGCACTCGTGATTGATCAGTTGCCAATCGCTGGTGATGCTTTTGAATGGGCACAGGTGTTAGTTGATAGCTCGCATGAAATCTTGCCACCAGAAGTCGATGTCGCTCAATTAATAGAAGCTTGGCAGCGTATTCTAAAAAGAAATAAATTGCAGACGCATCATCATGTTGCGCCAGAGGTGGTTTCTATTCGTCATCAAATGGCCCATATTCTAAAGCTGCTTAAGCGACAAACAGGCCCATTAGATTTTGATCAATTCTTTGAAGACGTGAAGAATAAGATGCAATTGGTGCTAAATTTCATTGCGATATTAGAGCTAGCGAAAGAAGGCTTAGTGAGAATGATTCAGACAGAACCGAATGGCACTATTTATGTAGTTGCCCCCAATCCACCTTGAGTCTCGTAGATTGATGCTGCTAATCAATGCCTAAAAAATTCTTAACATATATTTACAATATTGAATGCTAATTGCATTTCATCGTGTATGATGTTAGGGTTTTGTCGAGATTCATTTAGCATCGAAATAGCAGCAAACAATATCATTTATTTCAGGGATTTATTCATGCAAACATTTTTTTCATCAAAGGTTCTTCGTCTAGCTGCTGCTGGTTTACTTGCCGTGGGGTTGACTGGTTGCGTTGAGGTGAAAACCAAGGCGACAGTGGCTGGTGATGGTTCGGTTGAGTACGCAACTTCATACGATTTCAGCAAAATGATGGAAATGATGAAGGGTATGGGTGGTGCAGATCCAAAGACACCTAAAGAAATGAATTGTGCAGAAATGCAAAAAGAGTTGTCGTCAGACATCACTTGTAAAGATTTGTCGCCAAACAAAGTAGAGCTAAGCGGTAAATTAGCAAAAGAAAATGCAAATGGTGTGACTGTTGATGGTTCTACTGTGAAAGTAGATGCAGTTGCGCTATTTAATGAAATTGCAGGTAAGGGCGGTAAAGCCGGCCCTGGTAATGCACCAAAAGCGTTACCAAATGGCCCAGAAGCTCAGCAAATGAAAGCAATGGGCATGGTCATGGAAATGGAACTGAAAATGCCAGGATCCATCAAAATGGTGGATGGTCAGTCTGCATCTGGTTCTGATCCGATTAAACTAGACTTACTTGGTTTGCCTGCAGGTAAAACAAGCTACGTAGTCGAATCAAGCGCATTCCCAATTAAATTAATTGCAATTGGTGTGGGTGTATTGCTTGTGTTGATTATTGGTTTTGTCTTTATGCGTCGCCGTTCTTCATAATGACAGAACAAACACCAGATCAATTAACTCTCGTTCTGGAAGCGGCTCTACTCACAGCGGTAGAGCCGTTGTCTTTTGGGGAAATGAAAAAGCTACTAGGCGACGAGTGGACGAATGAGCAGATTAGAGTCTTGCTTATCCAGTTACAGCAAGATTGGGCGGGCAGATCTGTCGAGTTAGTGCAATTGGCATCAGGCTGGCGTTTTAAAACTAAAGCGGAGTTTCAGCCTTGGTTAAATCGCTTAAACAGAGAAACGCCCGCAAAATACTCGCGCGCGACCTTAGAAACTCTTGCCATTATTGTGTATCGGCAACCAGTTACACGTAGTGAGATAGAAGAAATTCGCGGAGTAGGGGTATCCGGTAGTATCATACATACTTTGATGGCTCGCGGTTGGATAGAAACCGTAGGGCATAGAGATGTACCAGGTCGTCCTGCATTGTTAGCAACTACTAAAAAGTTCTTGGATGACCTGAATTTAAGAAGTTTGAATGAGTTACCGCCATTAACGGAGCTCGTTCAAGTATTAAGTCAGGAAAGTTTGCCAAATGTCTAAAAGAAATTCGTCTTCCGGTGCGCGTCAGCCTGTGTCCCGAGTAGGGTCTAGGTCTCAGCAGCGCCAACAATCACCGCAATCATTTGGCGGTAAAGAAGGGGAGTTTGGACAGCAAAGAAAACGTCCAACAGAGACGCGGACTAACAATAAGTCAAAACGTGACAATGAAGTATTTGGCAGCAATAGTAGTTCGGCAGAAAAGCCAAGAACAACTGCAAGTAGTACAGGAAAGCGACCACCAAAAGCACCTGATATTGAAATCTTAGGAAAAAAACTTCCAGTTGGTGCAAGGCCGGTTGGCGCGGGTAAGACTGCCCCGTCAGGAAAAGCTAGACGTGTTACTTTGGTCAAGCGTGAAGACCGTGACCGCAATACGCCAAAAGTTAAGTTTGAGGTAAGTGAAGAGCCTCAGCGTTTGCAAAAACTACTTGCTCAAAGTGGGGTAGGTTCTCGCCGTGAGATGGATGCGCTGATTGAATCTGGTCGTGTGACTGTGAATGGTGAAGCAGCAACACCTGGTACAAAAGTAACCCCAAATGATTTAGTGCGTGTGGATGGCAAGCCAATCCGTTTACGCGTACAAAACCGCTTGCCACGTATCTTGATGTATCACAAGCAAGAAGGCGAGTTGGTAACGCGTGATGATCCTCAAGGTCGCACAACCGTGTTTGATCGTTTACCACGTGTGCAAGGTAGCTATTGGACGGTGGTTGGTCGACTAGATTTTAATACAAGTGGCCTACTTTTATTCACTACCTCTGGTGACTTAGCTAACCGCTTAACTCACCCACGCTTTGAAGTGGAACGTGAATATGCGGTGCGTATCATGGGTTCTCTGACTGATGAACAAGCACGAGCCTTAACCAAAGGGATTGAACTAGAAGATGGACCTGCGCACTTTGATAAATTAGTTGATCAAGGCGGAGAAGGTTTTAACCACTGGTATCGTGTCATTCTAAAAGAAGGTAGAAACCGTGAAGTGCGTCGTATGTTTGAGCACTTTGAACTTACGGTTAGTCGCTTAATGCGTGTGCGCTTTGGCCCGCTAGCATTACCTCCAAGACTAAAGCGTGGCACATGGACTGAGCTAGAAGAGCATGAAGTATTGGCAGTGCTTAAATGGGCTGATTTGGCTTAATCTTCCTGCTTTAGTGGTTTGCTATCGCTTTGTATTTGACACAATGAAAGTCAACTCTCTATGACTGATGCTAGTCAGTTATCGCCAAAAGAGCTGCAGGAAGCATTTCAGCAGTTCAATTTGGCGTCTCAGCAATTGTCAGAGCAGTTTAATAGCTTGCAAGCGCAGGTGGTGCATTTGTCTAGCGAGTTGGCTGCAAGTAATGCGGCCTTACAAGCACAATTAAGAGAGAAAGAAACACTAGCTCAGCGGGTTGCCTTATTGTTAGCGGTGCTACCCGCTGGTGTGCTTGAACTAGATGCGCATGGGGTAATTACTGCCGCAAATTGGGCCGCTGAGCAGTTTTTGCAGCCAGACTTACCAGGTAAAACTTGGCAATCACTTGAAAAGACGATGTTGGTGCCAACCAATATTCCCGGTGAGTATGAATTGCAAAAAAACGCAGGGATGAGTTCTGGGCGTGCAAGACTATCTATTCAACATACGCCATTACCTGAAGCACGTGGTTCATTAATTCTTCTAACTGATTTGTCTTCCCATTTTAGATTGCAGCAACAACTTGCTCAGCATAAGAAACTGGCTGCAATGGGCGAAATGGCTGCAGGACTTGCCCACCAGCTTCGAACACCATTAGCCACCGCACTTTTATATGTCGGGCATCTAAATAAGCCGGTTCTACCAGATGTGCAGCGCTTAAAGTTTGCCGATAAAGCCAAAAGCAGACTCATTTACCTGGAGGGTCTAATTGCCGACATGCTCTCTTTTGTGCGAGGTGATGCCGGGGAGAAAACTGCTTTTCACATTCATGAATGGGTTGGTGAAGCGATTCAATCTATTTTGCCGGTGGCAGAAGAAAAGCAAGTAGCGATTCGTTTAACTGGCGATGCTGGCTTACAAGCTGCGGTCATGGGGCATAAAAAAGGACTTCAGGGTGCCTTGCTGAACTTATTAGAAAACGCACTATCATTTACGCCTGCTGGCGGTGAGATTCTAGTGATTGTGCAGTTACAGGCTGGATCATTGCAAATCAAAGTGATCGATCAAGGGCCGGGCATTTCTACAGATATTGCTGATAAAGTTTTTACGCCATTCTTTACCACAAGGCATGAAGGAACAGGCTTAGGGCTAGCCATTGTGAAAAATATGGTGGAACTACACGGCGGTGAAATTGCGCTTCAAAACCGCCATGATCAGAGCGGCTGTGAAGCAAGAATTATACTGCCATTGTCGGTACAATAAGGTTGCCGCTGTTTAATACGGCTGATTGAGTAGCGCGCAGCTTTCCATAATTTTATTACACCAATAGGGTGTAGATAGTTGCTCAATCCACCACTGAAGTGCTTTGCCTTCTTCTTTGCTTTTCCACGCTAAATTAAAATGGGCATTCGCTCGTTTTTCATTAATTTCTTTGCGAATGAGCCGCCCGCTTTGTAAGTAGGGTTCTGCTAGTGTTCTTGGCAAGTAGCCACAGGCGATGCCTGCTAATTGAGCCGTTAGCTTGGTGCGCATATCAGGTACGAGCAAGGTTTCTTGGCCAGGGAGAATGCCTGAAGAGCGCGGGGCTAATTGCCTTGAACTATCTGCCACGGCAACGGAGCGGTGCCACATAATGTCACTCGCTAATAATGGTTCTGGTACTTTGGCAAGCGCATGTGTGGGGGCTACGCAAAAAATAAAATCAATTTGCCCAATTTGGTGACATGCAAGATCATTTTCTGATGGGGATTCTCCGGGGGCGCCGATGACAAGCTGTGCACGGCCTTCGACGAGCGCATCCCAAGAACCACCAAATACTTCGTGCGTTAGCCGAATCTTTGTGCCATTTACTTGCTGATAAAATTGCTCGAGCAAGGGGAAAATAACAGGCGTTGGAACTACTGTGTCTAGGGCAATAGTGAGCTCTGTTTCCCAACCAGATGCAGCTCGTTTGATGCGGGACTCTAAAGCCGTTGCGGCTTTTAGAAGGTGTCTACCTTCAATCAGTAATTCGATACCTGCTTGCGTTAACTTGGCTCGGTGTCCACTGCGATCAAAAATCTGAACGCCTAAGTCTTGTTCGAGTTTTTGTACAATATAGGTAATGGCAGAGGGTACTCGGTGAAGTGCTTCTGCTGCTGCAGAAAAACTACCTTCCCTGTCAATTGCATCTAGTACCTGCAATGCTTCCAAACTCAATCTAAGCATGGAGTCGATCCTAATTATTTGGCTTGAAGAGAAGAATACTAGATAGACGGGTAACCGAGAAGAATTTATTAGTTACCAAATTAAACGAGAGATGCTGAGGAGAGATCACTTCGTTAGTGGCATACCACTAACGAAGTGATTGAATGAACGGTTTTACTTCTCTGGGCATCCAGCAAGTAGGGCTTTCAAGGCTTCTAGATCAAGGATTTCCACTTCTTTATTAGAGACACGGATAAAACCTTGGTCTTGGAACTTGGAGAAGCTACGGCTAATGGTTTCTAATTTTAAACCAAGGTAGCTGCCAATTTCTTCACGGGTCATTCTCAAAATAAAGTTTTTAGAAGAGTAACCACGTAAGGCAAAGCGTTGAGATAGATTGATTAAGAACGCAGCAAGACGTTCTTCTGCTTTCATATTGCCAAGCAGCATCATCACACCGTGATCACGGACGATCTCACGCGATAGGACTTTGTAGAAGTTGTGCTGCAAAGATGGAATAGAACGGCTTAATTGCTCTAGTTCCGCAAATGGAATTTCGCAAACTTCACTGTCTTCTAGCGCGATGGCGCTACAAGTATGTGTATCGTTACTAATGGCATCCATGCCGAGTAGTTCGCCAGCCATTTGGAAGCCGGTTACTTGTTCTCTGCCATCTTCAGAAACCACGCTCATCTTAAAGAATCCAAGACGAACTGCATATAAAGAAGCCATTGGATCACCAGCACTGTACAGATGCTCACCTTTTTTGATGCGCATGCGTTGGCTGATGAGCGAGTCTAGCTGGGTCATTTCTTCGCCAGATAAACCTAGGGGAAGGCAAAGTTCTTTCAGGCTACAACTAGAGCAAGCAACCCGTAGGTGCTTTAAAGAAACTTCTTGAATAGAGATTGTGCTTGAAGTAGTCATTGCGTTGGCTGCCAAATAAACTGTGAATGCATTTTACCCTAATTTATGAATTACGATGAGGGTTTAACAAAGAAAATAGTGGTTTTGCGTGATTTCTGTTGTTTCGCCGTTAACGGTAATTAAAAATGAAAGGTAATTGTGTATTGTTTTTTCTGATTAATCACATTTGTTTTCGTAATAAAGTTTTATTGGAAAATAAGTGTGTTAATCCATGTTAAGAATCATTGGGTGTCGACAATCTATTGATATAGAACAAATTTTACCGCATGAAGAGCGTTCTCTAGCAAAGAGGCATATCGCGAACTTGATGAAAATCAAGACGAGGCGTTTTGTAAAACGGCATAGTTGAGCCATAACATGATTACATTAGACACATGCCATGACCCCTTTAAAACTCGATCAGTACGATTGCAGTAACGTAGAATTCCCATCGGTAGTGGTACCGAGAGCTTGGAATCATCCGCTATCGCTGATGCTAGAAGATATTGCGGTCTTTCCTACCACTAAACAATATCGTCAGCCAAGATTAAACGATGCTGCTTTGCATCGCGCTTGGCAGAAACCTGTCGTTGGCCGGATGTCGTTACCAGTTAGCTTGACAGAAATCTGGCCTGACAAAGTGAGTGATGAAACTCAGCTTTCAAAAGCGATTGCAAGTGAATGGGAAATTCGCTTGTGCAATTATGAAGGTAAGAGAATTAATTCTGCAACATTACAATTACCATTAAATGGACTTTCTGTAGATGAAATTATCCAAAATTGGTGGGGTAAGGTTGGAAAAGGTGCAATTGAAACAGGTGGAACGGTTAATTTTAAATTGCGTTTGCAAGGTGAAAATAACGTATTGCCGGCATTTATTCCTGAATATTCAAATGTTTATTTGCAGGCAATTAATCCTTTAGATATTTATTTTCATGCCAGTCAGTTATCTGCACTTTGGCGATTGAAAAGTCAGGCCGTTAGCCACTTAGCGGTAGATGTACTGATTGGTGCGGGTGATGCTGTTGGTATACCGGCCGCTGAGTATGTCAAAAGTTTAATGGATTTGGCGCCAGATAGAATTTGTTTACGCCTACCTCAAACAACGACCTTGGCTTCTAGTAAATTGGGTCAGCAAAAAGATACGCTATATCATGTGATTCAGCTCTTAGAAGACAAAGGCTATGGTCACTTAGCTGGCGGTTGGTTTGTGAAACAGGGTGATCCTTGGTTGGGTGCCCAGCGTATTAGTCGTTTAATTTTGAATTCTGCGGGCAACTGGGAAACTGCTACCACTGATTGGGTGGTGGTTGGGCCAAGTACAGCATCTGTGATTGGAACGGTGCAATCGTTTAATGCAGACGAAGGCAAATACGTCGATTTTCTAGCTGAAGAAAAGCTACCTTTGGTGACCGCGCGCAAATTGCCGCTAGATATGTTAGTCAGACGCGCCGTTGTAGAGCAGTTGCTTTGTTTAGGCTACTTAGATTTCTTGACCTTTGAATTGGCCTATTTCATTCAGTTTGATGTCTATTTTGCAAATGAATTAAAACGCCTTCAACCGTTGATTCATGCGGGAATGATGGAAAAGCGTCAGCGTACATTATGGTTAACCGAGTCAGGACGCTTGTTGGCTGACTTTATTGCGCGTCAGTTTTTTACTCCCTGAAAAAGAACTGTCGTGATTGAAAGCCCGTCTTCGTAAGAAGGCGGGTTTTTTTATGAGTAATGGTGTTTGATACAGGTGGTTTGGGTATCAAGGCAAGATAGTCTTGCTGCAGTAATACTGCACTGATTTTGTCATTGCGTTAAAATTTGGTTTTCGGCCTTCTTTATTCAGGAAGTATGCATGAGTTTAGCTATCAATTATAAGATCTTCCTTCGTCAGCCAGATGCCCATTTACTCGATGTGGAATTAGTGGTGAATGAGCCAAATCCTACTGGGCAACAGTTGTTTTTGCCGACTTGGATACCTGGATCTTATTTGATACGTGAATTTTCTCGGCAAATTGTTTCTATTGAGGCGGTCAATGCTGCAGGTGAGTTAGTCGATATTCAAAAGCTAGAGAAATCGACTTGGCAAGTCGCGCCAGTTGCTGGTGCTTTAACCATTCGATACCAAGTGTACGCGTTTGATGAATCTGTGCGGACTGCGTATTTTGACCGTGATCGTGCATTTATCAACCCGGCGGCGGTCTGTTTGGCGGTTGTCGGGCAAGAGGATCAACCGATTGCATTAACCGTTACACCAGATCACACCTCGTTTTTTGAGAACTGGCAATTAGCAACTGGCTTGGATTATTTAGATAATCAGGCAGCAGAGTGGAGCTTTGCAACCTTAGCGGCTAAAAACTATGATCAGCTAGTGGATTGCCCCATTGAATGTGGTCAATTAGACATTCTGAGTTTTGATGCTTGCGGCACCCCGCACTATATGGTGATTAGTGGTGGGCATTACGGGGATGCTAATCGGCTTATTCAAGATACAAAAAAGATTTGTGAAACCCAGATTCGTTTCTTTGCTGATGCTAAAGACTCTCCACGCGCACCGTATTCACGATATCTGTTTTTATTGTATTTAACCCATGATGGATATGGTGGATTAGAGCATCGTAACTCGACAGCCTTGATTGCTAGCAGAGGGGATATGCCTGCCTTTGACGCTGAAGAGCAACCGAATGCAGGATACCAGCAATTACTAGGTTTGATTAGTCACGAATATTTCCACAATTGGAATGTAAAACGCCTAAAACCAGCTGCTTATGCCCCTTATGATTTGGCTAATGAAGCTTATTCAAGATTATTGTGGGCGTTTGAGGGGATCACCAGTTATTACGATGATTTAATGTTGGCTAGATCTGGTGTTATTTCTGAACAGCTATATATAGAAACGCTCGCCAAGAACATGACGGCCACTTTACGTAGCCCTGGTGCGCGTAAGCAGTCGTTAGAGGATGCGAGTTTTGATGCTTGGATTAAGTATTATCGCCAAGATGAAAACAGTCCAAATGCACTGGCTAGCTACTATGTTAAAGGTGGGTTGTTCGCATGTTTATTAGACTTAACTTTGCGACAAGAGGGTAAGTCTTTAGACGATATCATGCTGGCGCTTTGGCATCGGGTAGGTAAATTTTTTGATGAGTCCGGCAAGGGTTTGCAAGAGTCTGAGTGGGAGTCGATCGCATTAGACGTGATTGGTGACGCTTATCAATCTTTCTTTGATACCCATTTGCGCACACCAAGCGACTTAATCACGCCATTATTAGATGGTTTGGCTTTTATGGGCCTTACTACTCAGTTGCGTCCGGTTGAAAGTCTGGCAGATAAAGGTGGTAAGTGGGTAGATGCGGTGAAGAAACCTCTTCCCGCAATTGGCATGCGCCTTGGGGCAGATGCATTAGGGATTAAAGTGCAAGGTGTTGTAAATGGTGGGGCAGGCGAAGCGGCAGGGTTCCATGTTGGCGATATAATGATTGCTATTGATGGGGTGAAAGCGGTTCATAGCCAGCTAGAAAATGTACTCACAAGATTACCATTAGATAAGCCTGTGACTATCCACGCATTTAGAAAAGAAAAATTAAAAACATTTAACTTGCAATTGCGCTGCCCAGCGGCTGACACGGTCGGGTTAAAAGTAAATCAAGAAGAACACGCAGACAGAAAAGCTTGGTTGTTTGCAAAATGAACGAACTGAACTCGGTGCAATCAGATGAGTTGTGCCGATCAATACACCATAGAGTAGAGTGCAAAGCATGAGACATAACGAAGCACCAAAAACCATTTATTTAAAAGATTATCTGCCATCTCCATTTTTGATCGACCGTGTGGATCTAAAGTTTGATCTTCAAGACGACCATACTATCGTATCTGCTCGTATGATGATGTCTCGTAACTCTGTAAGTGCCGACAAACAAGGTGCGTTACAGTTAGTGGGGGATGGACTGACATTGGTGTCTGTCAAGATTGATGGAGATACTTGGCCAGAAGATAAAGTAGAAAGCTCTGCTGATCACCTCACCATCCATGATGTCCCAGAGTCATTTTTCTTGGACCTAGAAACTCGAATCGAGCCGCATAAGAATACGGCGTTATCAGGTTTGTATAAGTCTGGCCATAACTACTATACCCAGTGCGAAGCAGAAGGCTTTCGCCGGATTATGTATTACCTAGATCGCCCAGATGTGATGGCGCGTTTTTCTACCACCATCATTGCAGATAAACAGCTATACCCGGTGTTGTTATCGAATGGTAACCAAGTGGGGCAGGGCGATTCTGGTAAAGGTCGTCATTGGGTGAAATGGGTAGATCCATTCCGTAAGCCTGCTTATCTATTTGCATTAGTTGCTGGTCGATTAGTGAAGCTGGAAGATCGTTTTGTTACCCGTTCTGGTCGTGCGGTTACCTTACAAATATGGGTTGAAGCAGGCAATTTAGACCAGTGTCCACACGCGATGCAATCGCTCAAAAATGCAATGCGCTGGGATGAGGAGCGCTTTGGTTTGGAATACGATCTCGATATTTATATGATCGTTGCGGTGAGCGATTTCACCATGGGCGCTATGGAAAACAAAGGCCTCAACATCTTCAATACGAAATATGTGTTGGCGAAGCAAGAAACCGCTACTGACGTGGATTTTGCTGGTATTGAGTCTGTGATCGGACACGAGTATTTCCATAACTGGACAGGCAACCGAGTTACTTGCCGCGATTGGTTCCAATTAAGCCTAAAAGAGGGGCTGACCGTATTCCGTGATCAAGAATTCAGTATGGATTTAGGGTCTCGTGCCGTCGAGCGAATTGATCAAGTGCGTACCTTGCGTACCCATCAGTTTCCTGAAGATGCGGGCCCAATGGCGCATCCGATTCGCCCGGATAGCTATATTGAAATTAATAACTTCTATACCGTGACTGTGTATGAAAAAGGTGCGGAAGTGATCCGCATGCAGCACACCTTGCTAGGGGAAGAAGGCTTTCAAAAAGGGATGGACTTGTACTTCCATCGCCATGATGGCCAAGCGGTGACGACCGAAGATTTTGTCGCTGCCATGCAAGATGCAAATGGAGTGGATCTTAGCCAATTTAAACACTGGTATAGCCAAGCGGGTACACCAGTATTGCAAGTGAACGATGCATATAATGCGACTGCTGGGGAATATACACTAACCTTCACCCAAACTTGCCCTGCAACCCCTGGACAAACAGAAAAACAACCCTTCCATATCCCTGTGAAAATGGGTTTATTGGATGCGGCAGGCCAAGTATTACCACTTCAGTTGAAAGGAAGTTCATCTGAGGCAACGGATGAACTAGTGTTATCCATCACTGAAGCAAGCCAATCTTTTGTGTTTACCGGATTAGCAGCTAAACCGATTCCATCGTTACTACGTGGTTATTCCGCACCAGTGAAGTTGCAATATGCGTATCAGCCATCTGAACTAGCTTTCTTGTTAGCGAATGATGTAGATGCGTTCAACCGTTGGGATGCTGGTCAGCAATTGGCGGAAAAGGTACTGTTAGGGTTGGTGGATTCAATTGCCGCAGGGCAACCGTTGGTACTAGACGCTGCCTTAGTCAATGCATTTGGTAAAGTGTTGGCAGATCGTGAACTAGACCCTGCCTTGGCTGCGCAAATTCTAACCTTACCATCTGAAACGTGGTTAGCAGAAGTAATGGACGTTGCAAATCCAGATGCGATTCACCAAGCAAGACAGTTTGTACGCCGTGCTTTAGCTGCAGAGTTGCAACCGCTACTATCTGAGCGTTATCAAGAATTGACGCAAACTAAATACGTTTGGAACGGAGAGGCTTCTGCCAAGCGTGCCCTACGAAATGTGTGCTTAGCTTATTTAGTGGAAACATTGGGTGAAGCAGGGCTACAACTAGCAAAAACGCAATTTGATACAGCAGATAACATGACCGACCAGCAAGCCTCATTGGCTGTATTGGTACAGTATGATCATCCGCTAGCGGAAGAAGCCTTGGCGGTATTCTATGAGCGTTATAAAGGTTATCCGTTGGTGATGGATAAGTGGTTTGCGTTGCAATCGACTAGTTGCAAACCAAATACATTGGAAAAAGTACGCTCATTGTTGACCCACCCAGCGTTCACGCTAACCAACCCGAACAAGGTGTATTCGCTAATCCGGAGCTTCTCTGCTGCTAATCCTGTTCACTTCCATGCAGCAAGTGGTGAAGGCTATGCATTTATCGCGGATCAGGTAATTGCGCTAAATGATATCAACCCGCAAGTTGCCTCTCGTGTGGCCAGTGCGTTTAATCGTTGGAAGAAGTACGATTCAGCAAGACAAGGTTTGATGAAGGCAGCCTTGTCACGCGTTGCTGCACACCCGGGTTTATCTTCGGATGTGTATGAAATTGTGACGAAGGCATTAAATAGCTAAGCTGTTGTTTAGGAAGCCGAAAAAGCCTACTGTATATAACATGCAGTAGGCTTTTTTCTGGGTTCATTCTGCTAGCGTTGTAGGGTAAATGCTTGTTTAAACCGTTTTAGCGCAAGTTCGTCATCTCCAGATGCCCAACCTTCCATTCCTATCGTCCCTTTGTATCCCATTGTATAAAGTGCTTCTGCAATGACTGGATAATTGATTTCGCCAGTTCCGGGTTCGCATCGACCTGGAACATCGGCAACCTGAATTTCCCCTATATGAGGTAAGGCTCGAATAAGCAAGTCGATTAGATTTCCTTCACCAATCTGCGCATGGTAGAGATCAAGCATCATTTTCATACTTGGCTTGTTTACTGCAGAGACTAAGGCTAAACAATCTTCAGCTTTTGCAAATGGCACACCGGGATGATCAACTGCCGTGTTGAGGTTTTCTAGCACAAAGGTTACACCTTCTTTTGCTCCTAGATCTGCTAATCGGTGTAGTGTGTCATACGCCTTAATCCACATTGCTCCCGTGACATTTGTGATCGGCTTTACAGGTAAACCTTTGTTATCTAACCCTGTCCCATGCAAATTTAAACTAGGAATACCAAGCTCTTTTGCTACAGGGATAGATTGCTTGGCTGTTTTAAGTAGTTCTTCCGCGCCATCATCGTCGCTTAACGTGCCGGTGACATAGCCTGTCATTGAAGTAAAGGTGGCGCCAGTGGCGGCGAGTGCTTTGATGTCGTGTTTGGTCCAATCCCAGATTTCTACGCAAAAACCGGCTTCATGTATACGCTTTACCCGCTCTAAAACGGGGAGCTTGAGAAAAACCATCTCTGAAGAAACCGCAAGATTAAATGGGCAAAAACTTTGGTGGTTCATTTGTGTCTCCAGACTTGCCATTTGTTAATCATGATTAATTTGCTACCGGTAGCATTTGAGGGTTGGTTCGTAACCAATTAGCGGTAGATTGCAGAGTAAAATGAAATGCTACCGGTTGCAAATGGTAAGTAGAGTAGCCGATAATCATGAGGTGAAATTGATGTTGATAGTAACGATTGCGAGCAGTAAATGCAGAATAAGTGATTGTCGTTACTAATTGTTTGCTATTTTTTTGGAAATTACATGTCAAAACCGACTGCTGCAGATGTAGCGAAAGCTGCTGGTGTTTCGAAATGGACAGTGATCCGGGCATTTACCCCAGGGGCATCTATTTCTGAGCGTAGCCGGGAGAAAATCTTAATTGAAGCAGCAAAGTTAGGTTATGCACCTAATTTACTCGCAAGAAGTTTGGCTACTAACCAGACCAACTTAATTGCAATTTTGGTTGACGATTTTGCTAATCCACACAAATTACCAGCGCTTGAAGCATTGACCAAAAAATTGCAATTAGAAGGCATGGCATCCGTATTAATTAATATCAATGATGAGTTTGATCACCTGGCTGCCATGTTAAATGCAGCACAGCGCCAAGTAGATGCGATGGTCTTGGTAGGGACGGGATTTCGTCCAGAAATGATCCAAAATAGAAAAACTGCTGCCGGTGCACCGCCATTATTTGTGTTTGCTCGCCAATCTAAGCTTGATGATGTTCCCTATGTTGATTGTGATCCAATAAGTGCGATGCAGGCTATTTGTGAGCATTTACAGCAAAAAGGGTATCGGCATCCCTTGTATCTTTCCGGGCCAGATGTAGTATCGACAGGGCTGGGTCGTTATCAATTTGTTCAGTCGTATTGGGCGTCAACCTGCCAAACAACGGTTCATCGAATCCAGTCTACAGATTACTCAGTCAACTCGGCAAAAGAAGTCATTAAACAGCATTTGATGATATTGCCAAGAGAGAGTTGGCCTGATGTGTTGATTTGCGAGAATGATGTGCTTGCAATTGGGGCGATGGATGTACTAAGGGATGAGTTTCACTTGCGAGTACCAGAACAAATGGCGGTAACCGGATTTGATGGCACTGAAATTGCCGCACTGGCCGCTTATGACATCACTAGCTATGCCCAACCATTAGAAGAGATGGTTGTAGAGTTGGTCGAGATGATAAAAGGTAGAAAACCGCAGCAGTCTGTCAGTCTGACAGGGCAATTATTACCCCGTCAGACCACATAGTATCGTGTGTGAATTACTCGTTGCTAATTGGATTGCTAGCCTCAAACTCTGCAATGGTAATCTGTTTTCTTGCTGCCAAGAATTGCTTTAATACATCTGCATCAACAAAACCAGTGTTCACATAGCCAGGGTGCTGATTAAGTTTTGGATAACCATCACCGCCAGCAGCAGTAAAGTTATTTAATGCTAGCCGATAGGTTTTGTTGGGATCAATTACTTGACCATTGATCTTCGCTTCTACCAATTCGCCTTGCTTCATCTGTAGGCTAACGCCTGCTAACTGAGGAAATGCACCGGAGCCAGCGGTCATTTTTGCTGCTGCTTTCAGATAGTCTAACGCCTCTTTGCCAGATAGATCGATATACACCAAGGTATTACCAAACGGTTGGACTTTCAGAATATCTTTGTAGGTAATTTTGCCTGCAGAGATGGAATCACGAATACCGCCTGCATTCATTAGGGCAAAGTCTGCTTTGGCTTTCTCTTTCATTGCCGTTGCAATCATATTACCAAGATTGGTGGGGGTGCTGCGTACGACCGCACGATCACCTATTAGCTTACCATCGCTCATTGCGACTTCTTCTGAGAGTGCTGCTTGGCCTTTTTCTTGATAGGGTGTCAGAAATGCGAGTAAATCTGCATTTTCTGGAATCGCTTCTGTATAGAGTACTTTCTGGTCTTTTCCATCATCTCCTTTTACTGTTTTCTTTAAGTTAATGGGGATGAGTTGGTATTTCACTAAACTAAATACACCATTACGGTATTCAAAATCTGCACGTCCAACGTATTTGCCCCATTCATGTGCTTGCACAATCCATGCGCCATTTTGTTTGTCTGGCGCACAAGCGGTTCCAGGAATGTAGGCATCGTTACGTTCTGTTTCAGAAAGCATGCATACCGGGTTTTGGCTATGCCCCCCAACAATTAGATCTAAGCCAGTGACTTGGCGCGCCATTTCCACATCGCCTTCTGCATTGATGCCATGATTTCCATTGGTGTAATGCCCCATATGGGTAGCGGCGATGACAATATCTGCTTTTTTACGTAGCTGTGGAATCAGTTGTTTGGCGATGTCTGCTGGTTTTTTAAAGGTTAGCCCAGCCGTGTTTTCAGGATTACTTAGTTTGACCGTATCGTCTGTGGTAAACCCAACAACAGCGACTTTCAGTTTGCCAAAGCTAAAAATTTGGTAGGGCTTAAAGAAGGGTTTACCATTTCTTAAAATATTGGCAGATAACATGGGAAACTTTGCCCATTTTCTTTGTTTGGCTAAGACGGTTGGGGATTTATCAAACTCGTGGTTGCCCACTGCCATGGCATCGTAGCCAAGTAGATTCATCCCTTTAAAATCAGGTTCCGCATCTTGCATGTCAGATTCTGGAACACCGGTGTTTACATCGCCCCCATCAAGTAATAGAGAATATCCACCCGCAGCTTTTACTTCTGCACGGATTTGGTCAATCACCGTTTTGCGCGCAGCCATGCCGTATTCGCCATCATTGTTTCGCCAGAATCGGCCATGATTATCATTGGTATGAAGGATGGTCAGGTGATATGTCTGATTAGGCAGCGGGCTGGCTTGGCTAATGAGAGGGCTGCAGAGGAGGGTGCTAATGGTGAATGATAAACCGGCTTTCCGAGCAAGCATGCTGCAATCTCCATTTGACTGATCGAATGGTCAGATTGTGGCAACTGATTGGTATAATGGCTAGGGTAAATGTAGATTTTTTTGTGAAAATATCTGTAGCTTGGTTAGCTATTCATGATTGGTGACCTGATATTAGCGACTAAATGCCAAAAAAAAGGATGGGGCTAGCCCATCCTTGTCAGTAAGAGAGTCAAAACAATTCAGTCATCAGTTCAAGTTGATGACTTGCCCACTTTCCAAGGCATCACGCATGGCAATTGCAATTTTTGCCGCTTCACGTGCATCTTCTAGTGTCAATGGCGATTTCTTGCCAGTCAAAATCGTATCAACAAAAGCTTTTGCTTCAATTAAGAACGCATCGTTAAAACGGGCAAAGAAATCAGGTAAACCACTAACGTGTTGTTGCTGATTGTTTTCTTCAATCAATGGAACGGCTTGAAGGTTGCGACCTACGCGTAATGCACCCTCTGTACCGGTTAGATCCATCGTTGCTTCGTAGCCACGGTAAGAGGTACGAGAAACAAAGAAGCTTGCTAAAACGCCATTTTCAAACTCAACGGTTGCATTTGCGGTATCTACATCATTACACGCGGCTAAGCCTGGGTATTGGGTACGAGTGCCATTTGCAAATACACGTACTGGCTTGCTGCCATCAACCATCCAACGGACTAAGTCGATATCGTGAATGCAACAATCTAAGAAAATGCCGCCAGAAGTTGGGGCGAATTTCACAAAGAAACCATCTGGATCGATTGGGTCATGGGATTCGCAATGAATACGGTATAGCGTACCTAATTTCCCTTCGCTAAGGCGAGATTTAGCTGCAGCATAACCCGCATCAAAGCGGCGCATAAAGCCGATCATCGCGACTTGGTTTGGATGATCTTGCGCTAATGACAGTACACGATCGCAAGTGTTTAAATCTAACGATAATGGTTTTTCGCAGAAAACGTGCTTACCAGCTTTTAGCACGATTTCAATTTGTTCTGCATGTAAGGATGTCGGGGTAACTAACCAAACTGCATCTAGGTCTGGGTGGCTCAGCAATGCTTCTAATGAATCATAAATGCTGGTTAAGCCAAGATTTGTTTGTGCCCATTCACGTTCTGAGGGTACAGGGCTTACAGCGGCAACTAATTTAGCGCCTGGTACACGGCTAGCTAAATTTTCTGCATGGCGTTTGCCTAAACGGCCTAAACCAACAATACCAATGTTGACTGATGTTTTCATGATCTTCCTCTTTATTTAACAAAGGCCTCTTTCAAAGAGGCCTTTGTTTTCTATCGTTTTTCTGAATTACAGATTAACGATGCGGCCTTCTTTCCAAGAAAGGGTTGCCGCTTCTGCTAGTTCTAGCGCTTTCAAACCATCTGCAACGGTTGTTTTTACTGGTGTACCGTTGGTGATTGCTTCTACAAAATGCGCCATTTCAATCGCATATGCATTGCGATAACGCTCTAGGAAGAAGTGTTCAGGAAGATCTGAAGTGACTTTTTCAGCGGTGTAAGCAGTTACTTCGGTAGGGCGGTGATTACCCGCTTGCAACATACCTTTGCTGCCCATTACTTCAAAGCGTTGGTCGTAACCATATGCTGCACGGCGGCTAGTGTTAATCTGGCATAAACGGCCAGATTTTGTGCGGATGGTAACGGCAGTGGTATCCACATCACCGGCTTCAGCAATCGCTGGATCAACTAGGCAAGAGCCTTGTGCGTAAACGCTGACGGCTTCGTCATCCAAAATCCAACGGAAGATATCAAAGTCATGGATTAGCATGTCTTTAAAGATGCCACCAGAGCTCTTAATGTAATTGACTGGCGGTGCGCCAGGATCACGGCTAGTCACTACCAATACTTCTGGCGTGCCAATTTCGCCTGATTCGATACGAGCTTTTACTGCTGCAAAAGTTGGGTCGTAACGGCGTTGGAAACCAATCAGTGCAGTGACACCTGCTTTAGCTACTGCTTCTGCGCAAGCTTTTGCACGTGCAACATCTAGATCCACTGGTTTTTCGCAAAAAATATGTTTGCCGGCTTGTGCGGCACGCAAAATTAAATCTGCGTGTGTATCGGTTGAAGAGCCAATCACAACCGCACCAATCGATGGATCTGCAAAAGCGGCTTCTACGCTTGTTACTGTTGCGCCATGCTCAGCGGCTAGGGCTTCTGCGCTAGGGGCGTGGACATCAACAACATACTTCAACTTAACACCAGGTTGCTTGACCAGGTTTGCGGCGTGAATTTTACCGATTCTACCGGCGCCAAACAGTGCAACTTCAATCATCGTATCCTCCAACATCCTTGGTTTCTTCAATATCCAGTTCCAACCGGTAAGCCAATGCAATAAATAATGCTTGGCATAGACAGATGGTGCTGGTGAGTGATCGGAAGGCAAACGCTGTACCTTCCTTAACGGTTAAGAGTGCATGTGCATAACGAGACAAGGGGCTTAGCTGGCTATCGGTAATGACTAGTGCTTTCGCTTTGTGTTGGTGTGCAGCACGCACGCAATAACGAGTTTCTTTTGCATACGGGGTAAAACTAATGGCAATAAGCACATCGCCCTCACGGATTGAGCGAATTTGTTCTCTATACATGCCGCCTAAACCATTAATTAAATGCACCCGCTTATTGGTGTGCTGAAGGGCATAGGCAATGTAGCTTGCGATAGAGAAATTTCTTCTTACCCCTAGTACATAAATATTTTCTGCCTTGGCGAGTAATTCAACTGCCTTTTCCAGCTCTTTGTCGTTTAAGCCGCTTGATAGATCATCTAAACCTGCTTGGCAGGCGGCCACAAATTCTCTGGTCATGTCGCCCACCCCAAGTTCTTGAGGTTGGGTCGCAATTAATTGACGAATCCTTTGCCGGTAATTAGTTGCAGGGACAGATTTTTGGCTAGCTGCAAAATCTGTTCTAAAAACTGCCTGCATTTCAGAAAAACCGGTAAAACCAAAGCGCTGTGAAAAACGAACAATCGCTGATGGTTGTACATCACAGGCATTCGCAATATCGCTAATTTTTGCAAGTACGAGTTCTTGCCTGTTTTGTTCTATATATTTTGCGATGACCTTCAATTGCTTACTGAGCGTATCAAACTCATTGGCAATCCTACTCATCAACTGCTCTGCAGCAGAAACATCAGACATGTGGGCCTCCCTCTGAAAACGCTATTCATTTTTATGTTTTGAGAATGCATTTTCTATTTTTAGTTTTAGATAGCAATTGTTTTTAGGTTGCTAACTACTGTATGTGCATCAGTAAGGTGGATTATAAGCAGCTTTTTCTAAAAATGGAAAAAAAATTCCGAAAAAAAATTCTAAAAGAAAAATGTTTGCAAAAAAAATTCTTTTCGCTTATGCTTCAACTCAAGCTGACAGGTTAGGATTGTTTGGAAATAACAAATAATCTTCGTTAGCAAAAAAGGTGGGCTCTGACCCGCCACATACAAACCAAAGGAGGATGACATGCAATCTGTATTCAAGAAGAAGCTGGTGCGTGGTGTTGCTGGTGCTTTAATGGTGATGTCTTTAGGAGCGCAAGCAGCAGGGGCTAAATTTGTATTAGTTAGCCATGCGCCGGATTCTGATGCTTGGTGGAATACCATCAAGAACGCAATTAAAGAAGCTGGTCAAGATTTTGGTGTACAAGTAGATTACCGCAACCCACCTAACGGTGACTTGGCAGACATGGCTCGTTTAATTGAGCAATCTGCAGCGAAAAACTACGACGGTGTTGTTGCTTCTATTGCTGACTTCAACGCACTTAAAGGTTCAATGGGTAAAGTAACTGCTAAAAAAATCCCATTGATCACTATTAACTCTGGTACTGCAGCACAGTCTGAGCAACTAGGTGCAATCATGCACGTCGGTCAGCCAGAATACGAAGCAGGTAAGGGTGCTGGTGAAAAAGCAAAAGCGTCTGGCATTAAGTCATTCCTTTGCGTAAACCACTATGCAACTAACCCAGCATCATTCGAGCGTTGCCGTGGTTTCGCAGATGCAATTGGCGCAGATTACAAAAAATCTACCATCGACTCTGGTGATGATCCAACCACCATCGAAAGTAAAGTATCTGCTTACTTGCGTAACAACCCAGATACACAGGCTGTTTTGACACTTGGCCCAACTTCAGCTGAGCCAACGATCAAAGCCCTACAAAAAATGGGTAAATTCGGCAAATTATGGTTCGCTACTTTTGACTTGTCTGCTGAAATCGGTAAAGGCATCAAACAAGGTGGTATCCAATTCGCGATTGACCAACAGCCATACCTACAGGGTTATATCCCTATCGCTGTGATGGCAATTATGAAGCGCGACAAAACGACTGATCTTGCAAAAGTTCAGGCAGCGCTAAAAGCAGACAAGAAGTTCCAATATCGTTTAGCTGAGTACGGTCTAGCACCAGCTTACGGTCCTCGTCATATCGGTTCTGGCCCAGGCTTTGTTACAAAAGATAACATCGCCAAAGTTGAAAAGTACGCTGGTCAGTACCGTTAATCTGAAGTTGTTTCAAACATCGCTTTAAATTGTTTTAAGTGAAGCACGCCACCCTGAAAGGGGTGGTGTGTCTGACGACGGGATGTTGTCAGTAAAAATTTATAAAAACTGCTGTTAGAACTAGTGCTAACAGCAGCATATTCAGAAGGTAGTAAACAACAAAACTACCTAAATCTCGAAAGAGGAAAGAAGGAAATGAAGGAGACATCCAAGATGGATAACTCAGCATCACAGGCGGTGCCAACACCAGCCAAAGATGAGCGCGTTAAAGAATTAACGCCATTCAAAAAATTAATGAATAAGCCATGGTTTGCCTCAGCAGCCGGTGCGTTGTTGGTTTTCAGCGTATTTGGTATTTCTGCTGGTGGTTCTGGCATGTTCAACCTAGACGGTGTGATTAACTGGGGCCAAGTGGCAGCTTACTTGGGGATTATCTCCGTTGGTGCATGTCTATTAATGATTGCTGGTGAGTTCGATTTGTCGATTGGTTCGATGATCGGTTTCGCTGGCATGATGGTTGCAATTCCTCCTCTGTATTTCGGCTGGCCAGTTTGGGCTTCCGTCATCTTTGCCTTTGTTGTTAGTGGCGCGGTAGGTTGGCTAAATGGTTATTTAGTGATTAAAACCAGACTGCCTTCCTTTATTGTGACCTTGGCATTCTTGTTCATCTTGCGTGGTCTGACACTAGCACTAGCGGTGATGTTCACTAACCAAACCATCGTGTCTGGTGTGGGTGATGCAGCAGCCAAAGATCCGCTTGTTAGCGCCTTATTCCAAGGTGTGGTTGGTCATGACTTCTTTGTCTGGATGGGTAACAAAGGTTGGATCGACGTATCTGAACCAGGTGTACCGCTAGTGAATGGCATTCCTAAAGTGATTATTTGGTGGGCAGTGATTGGTTTAATCGCCGCTTACGTACTAGCAAAAACACGTGCTGGTAACTGGATTCAGGCGGTTGGTGGCGATGCGAATGCAGCCAAGAACGTTGGTGTGCCAGTCAAGAAAGTTAAAATTATTCTATTCGTGTTAACTGCGCTATGTGCTTGCTTGTTTGCTGTGTTGCAAGTATGTGATATTGGTTCAGCAGCCGCTGACCGTGGTTTACAGAAAGAGTTTGAAGCAACGATTGCAGCTGTGATTGGCGGTACGTTGTTAACTGGTGGTTATGGTTCAGTGTTGGGTGCGTGTTTCGGTGCGCTAATTTTCGGTGTGGTTCAGATTGGTCTAGGTTACACAGACATCAACTCGGATTGGTTCCGCGTGTTTGTTGGTCTGATGTTACTAGTCGCAGTGATCTTCAATAACTACGTACGCCGTCGTGCAACTGAATCGAGGTAAGCATCATGTCTGAATACATCTTAGAACTAGATAATGTAAGTAAAATTTTCGGTAGCGTGATTGCGTTAAATGGCGTGAACCTAAAACTGAAACAGGGTGAAGTTCACTGCTTATTAGGTGATAACGGTGCAGGTAAATCAACCTTGATCAAAACCTTGGCTGGTGTGCATAAGCCAAGTAAGGGTGAATACCGAGTAGATGGCAAGGCAGTTCGTTTTGAATCTCCTAGCCAGGCGCTAGATAAAGGGATTGCAACGGTTTACCAAGATTTGGCACTAGTGCCATTGATGAGCGTCGCACGTAACTTCTACATGGGTCGTGAGCCAATCATCAAGCGTTTTGGCATCTTTCCAGTACTAGATCACGATTTGATGGCAAACACCGCTCGTGAAAAACTAGGTGAAATGGGTATCCGTATCCGCGACGCAGACCAGCCAATCGGTACCATGTCTGGTGGTGAAAAGCAGTGTTTGGCGATTGCCCGTGCAATTCACTTCGGCGCACGAGTGTTGATTCTAGATGAGCCAACCGCAGCATTGGGTGTTAAACAGTCATTTAACGTATTGAAGTTAATTCACAAAGCACGTGAACGTGGTATTTCCGTGATTTTCATTACCCACAACGTTCACCACGCCTATCCAATTGGCGATAGCTTCACCTTGCTAAACCGTGGTCAGTCGATGGGTACTTACACCAAAGACAACATCACTAAGGAAGAAGTACTCGACATGATGGCGGGTGGTGCAGAAATGCAGAAAATGATGGCCGAATTAGACGGCGTACATATCTGATTGATGCCCTAGGGATATAAGAGAAAATCACCATGAAGAATAACACCGTATTTGCCGCAGATCGCACACTCGATCTGATCAGCATCGGCCGGGTAGCGGTAGACTTGTACGCGCACCAAGTGGGTTCGCCACTGGAAGACGCAGCAAGTTTCGCCAAATACCTGGGCGGCTCTTCCGGCAACATCGCTTTTGGCACCGCCCGTCTGGGTCTAAAGTCAGCGATGTTGTCCCGGGTGGGCGACGAACAAATGGGTCAGTTCCTGATTGATACCCTTAGCGCAGAAGGTTGCGATGTCTCTCATCTAGAGAAGGATTCAGAACATCTCACCGGATTGGTGATGCTAGGTCTGAAAGACCGCGACACCTTCCCTTTGCTGTTCTATCGGGATCACTGTGCCGACATGGCACTGACCGAAGCGGATATCGACGAAGCGTTTATCGCCAAGAGCAAAGCGCTACTCATTACCGGTACGCATTTCTCTACCCCAACGGTACATGCAGCGTCCGTCAAAGCCCTTAAAGCAGCTCGCAATAGCAACGTCCGTACGGTAATCGACATCGACTATCGTCCAGTGTTGTGGGGCTTAACCGGCAAAGGTGATGGCGAAACCCGTTTTATCGCCAACGACCAAGTCAGCAAACACTTGCAAGGCATCTTGCCGTACTTTGACCTGATTGTTGGTACCGAAGAAGAGATCAATATTGCCGGTGGTTCAGAGGACGTTATTACGTCTCTTAACACCATCCGCCAACTGAACCCAACCGCTGTACTAGTGGTAAAGCGTGGTCCACTCGGTTGTTGTGTGATCGAAGGAGCGATTCCAGCCAAGATCGACGATGCCTTTACCATTAAAGGCGTGCAAGTCGAAGTGCTAAACGTACTCGGCGCAGGGGATGCATTTATCTCTGGTTTCCTCTCTGGCTGGATTCGTGGTGAAGACTATGATGCCTGCTGCCGTTACGCTAACGGATGTGGCGCGCTAGTGGTCAGTCGTCATGGTTGTGCACCAGCGATGCCAACACCGGTGGAACTGGATTACTTCTTAAAGAATCAACCCGCCAAACCCGCAGAAGACGCGACCTTAAACCGTCTACATCGCGTGACTGTCCCGCGTGTTAGCCGTGACGAAGTCTTAGTTTTCGCATTTGACCACCGTAACCAATTCTTCGATGTCGTACAGAAGACCGGTGCAGACATTAGCCGTCTACCAAAACTGAAACAACTGTTTGTGCAAGCGGTTGGCGAAGTCGAAGCCGAACTGGGTTTAGCAGGCAAAGTAGGTATCCTCGCAGATGACCGTTATGGACAAGATGCACTCAGCGCCGCCTCTGGCCGCAACTGGTGGATTGGTCGTCCGGTAGAGCTACCATTATCGAACCCACTCGAGTTTGATCTAGGACGTTCC
>NZ_JAJBZT010000015.1 GCF_020564625.1 Leeia speluncae | reverse complement strand
CCTCTTTCTTTACAGACACCAACACCAAAGCACATCAACCCCTTGATTCCAAAAGAAAATATTACAAAAATAATTTTTTAATTTTTTTAGCTAACTAACAATAAACTCTAGGTTTTTTATCACTAACCTTCCACGAATCATATTCATCAGTAAATATGATGTGTTTTGAACCATCAAAACACTCACCTTTCTGAGTATTTCATCGTAAAATTCGTTTTGAACCCTTGTTTGATTAGATTCCTTTATCTAACAAACCCCTCCAATCCCTCTTATATATACAAGGTGAAGTAAATGACAGATATTCGTCAGCAGGATTTCATCGATAGTATTGCTGATAGCTTGCAATTTATTTCTTACTATCATCCAACTGATTACATTCAAGCATTAGCAACCGCTTATGAGCGCGAGCAAAGCCCTGCGGCTAAAGATGCCATCGCTCAGATTCTTACCAATAGTAAAATGTGTGCAGAAGGACACCGTCCAATCTGCCAAGATACGGGTATCGTCTGTGCGTTCGTTAAAGTGGGGATGAATGTTCGTTTCTCTGATGCCACTTTAAGTATTCAAGAAATGGTGAATGAAGGCGTTCGCAAAGCCTATAACCATCCTGACAATAAACTGCGTGCGTCAGTGTTGGCAGATCCAGCCGGCGCACGAAGAAATACAAAGGACAATGCACCTGCTGTTGTTCACTTTGAATTAGTACCTGGTGATACAGTTGATGTACGAATCGCCGCTAAAGGTGGTGGCTCTGAAAACAAGAGCAAGTTCGCGATGTTAAACCCATCAGATTCAATTGTTGATTGGGTGTTAAAAACCGTACCGTTAATGGGTGCAGGCTGGTGTCCGCCAGGCATGCTGGGTATCGGTATTGGCGGTACGGCAGAAAAGGCGATGCTCTTAGCGAAGGAATCGCTAATGGAGCACATCGATATTCAAGAGCTAATTGCACGCGGACCGTCAAATCGAGTGGAAGAGTTGCGTATTGAGCTATATGAAAAAGTAAACGCGCTTGGCATCGGTGCGCAGGGACTTGGTGGTCTGGCAACCGTGCTAGATGTGAAAATCCTTGATTACCCAACTCATGCCGCTAGTTTGCCAATCGCAATGATTCCTAACTGTGCGGCTACGCGCCACACACATTTCACCTTGGATGGTTCTGGCCCTGCTGTTTTAACCCCTCCAAGCCTATCTGACTGGCCTGAAGTGGCATGGACACCATCAGCAGAAGCAAAACGTGTTGACTTAAACAATGTCACCAAAGAAGAAGTTGCAAGCTGGCAACCTGGTGATACCTTGTTACTAAATGGCAAGCTACTAACCGGACGTGATGCAGCCCACAAACGCATGATTGACATGCTAAATAAAGGCGAATCACTACCAGTTGATTTCACTAATCGCTTTATCTATTACGTTGGTCCTGTTGACCCTGTTCGTGATGAAGTAGTTGGCCCTGCCGGCCCAACAACAGCAACTCGCATGGATAAATTTACTCGCCAGATGCTTGAGCAAACAGGTTTATTGGGCATGGTGGGTAAAGCTGAGCGTGGCCCAATTGCGATTGATGCAATTAAAGACAACAAAGCAGTTTATTTGATGGCGGTTGGCGGTGCTGCTTACCTAGTCTCTAAAGCCATTAAACACAGTGAAGTGGTTGCGTTTGCAGACTTGGGTATGGAAGCCATTTATGAATTTGATGTGGTAGATATGCCTGTGACGGTTGCCGTAGATAGTCTCGGCTCATCTGTTCATAAAACTGGTCCAGCAGAGTGGCAAGCCAAGATTGGAAAAATCCCAGTAAATGTTGGGTAATTTCAATCCATTTAGCGGCCATCACTTTGGCCGCTAAATGGTGTACCAACAAAAAATGGCGCTTTAGGCGCCATTTTTTGTGTGCGTTGTCAGCTAAACAATTAGCGAACTACGGCAATTGCTTTCCAAGCGCCGCTATCAAACTGCTTCACGGTAACGGCAGCTTTTTGAATATCACCTTTTGCATCAAAAGCGATATTTCCGGTTACACCTTTAGTTTGAATCGCAGCTAGTTTAGGCAAGTATTTTGCTGGATCTGATGAGTTTGCTGCTTGCATTGCCTGTGCAACAGTCATCACTGAATCGTAAACATACGGTGCGTAGATTTGCACATCTACATTAAAGCGCTGCTTAAAGCGCTGGAAGAATGCTTTACCTTGCGGCATTTGCTCAGGCGGAATACCTGCTTCTGTGCAATATACGTCTTTAGTTAATGCATTGCCCGCCAACTTCAGCATATTGCTTGAGCAGCCGCCATCACTAACCACATACTTTGCAGTCAATCCCAAACGGCGCAATTGTTGCAACTGAGGAGCTGCAGTCACATCCATGCCACTGTACAGCACGACATCTGGCTTTTTACCTTTGATAGAAGTTAATACTGCCATCCAGTCAGTCGTTTTATCTGTTCCGTATTCACGCGCAATCACTTTCGCGCCAGATGCTTTAACAGCCTTTTCCACTTCATCCGCCAAGCCTTGGCCATAAGCAGAACGATCATCAATAATCGCGACTGTTTTTGCTTTTAAATCTTTTACCGCAAATTTACCCATCGCAGAGCCTTGTTGAATATCATTGGCTACCATGCGGAAAGTAGTTTTAAAACCTTGCTGGGTGAATTTTGGATTGGTTGCAGAGGGTGTAATCTGAGGAATACCTGCATCAGCATACAATTTTGCAGCTGGGATAGAAGTTCCTGAAGTTAAGTGACCAATTACGGCAGAAACTTTTGCGTCGACTAATTTTTGAGCAACGACAACTGCTAGTTTTGGATCTGCAGCATCATCTTCAGAAATTAACTCGAACTTAGCAACTTGACCGCCAATTTTAATTTTCTTCGCGTTCAAGTCATCAATGGCTAGACGCGCGCCATATTCATTATCTTTACCCACATGGGCAATAGGGCCCGATAACGCAGATGCATGGCCAATTTTAATGACCACATCAGCGTTTGCTGCACCAACTGATAAAGCTAATGCAATAGAAGACATTTTTACAATTTTACGAATTACAGCAGACTGCATAATGAAGGAATTCCTTACATGATTTGATAGACGCCAGCCAATCCCACATCACACTACTCGGGTTCGAATAGTCATTAAACAATAGCCTGTGGATGACAGACTACAAGAGGGACACCAGCAACAATTCCAAGACATAAACAGCAATCCGTGATGCAGATCGATGTTTGGCCACATGTCAGCAAGGGTAGGCTTGACGAACTACCGCAGTGTTTTGCACTGCAATATTGCGTATTTTCCCTTATTTAGTGCATTTATCGCAATTCGATTGCGTCAATAATTAACCAACTAAGTATTCTTACTGATGCGCATAAGCACATGATATATAAATAGAAAAAGCCGTGTACGCGAATTTTGCCGCACGGCCTCTCCATCATCAAAGCACCAGATTAGCGCGTATCAATTAGTTAATACGCACCAAGAAAATCCATTTTACCCACCGGAACACCATTTGCTCTCAAGATGGCATACACAGTACTAATGTGAAAGTAAAAATTTGGCAATACAAAGTTAAGCAAATAATCCTGACCATTAAAATTCAATGTAACAGTCGGCCAATTCAGGATCACTTCTTTTTGCTCAGATCCATCAACTTTTTCTGCCACAAAAGAAGAAACATAATCTTTTGCTTTAGCAACACGAGCCAACAACTCTTCAAGTGTAGTTTCTGTATCCGCCCATGATGGAGGCGTTTCGCCAGACAATCTTGCAGCGGCGCCTTTTACCATATCCGTGGCAATCTGCACCTGCTTAGAGAGAGGAAACATATCTGGAAAAAGACGCGAGCTTGCCAAAACATTTTTATCATACCCAGCTTTTTCGGCATGCTGAGCGGCAATTGTTAGTAGATTCGATAAGTTATCTAGCATGCGAACAAAAACGGGGATAGACGCTTGGTACATAGAAAGTGACATCTTGGTTAGCCCTCTGAAATGAATCAATATTATTAAAATACGCCGCTCTAATTTACCAAAAGAAAAGGGTGAACATAGTCACCCTTTTTCATGCAGTTGATAAAGGTCAAAAATTAACCCTTATAACGCTCCACGCCAGCAATGATTTCCGCTTTTGCAGCTTCAATATTATCCCAACCTTGAACTTTCACCCATTTGCCTTTTTCTAGGTCTTTGTAGTGCTCGAAGAAATGAGAGATTTGTTGAAGTAGCAACTCTGGCAAATCAGAAGTGCTTTTCACATCTTTGTACATTGGGCAAAGTTTTTCGACTGGTACAGCAATTAATTTAGCGTCGATGCCAGACTCATCTTCCATCTTCAACATACCAAGCACGCGGCAGCGAACCACTACACCAATTTGCAATGGAAATGGAGTAACCACCAATACATCAACAGGATCTCCATCTTCAGAAAGTGTATTAGGAATGTAGCCGTAGTTACATGGATAGAACATTGCTGTACCCATGAAACGATCTACAAACATTGCGCCGGTTTCTTTATCTAACTCGTACTTAATTGGCGCTGCATTTGCAGGAATCTCAATAATTACGTTGAAGTCATTAGGAATATCTTTACCAGCTGGTACGCGATCTAGAATCATCAGAAGGTCCTCTTATTTAACTTAGGTTTTACATTGTGTAGATACAAATTTTGCAAATGCTGAAGGTTTGCTCAGTGTCTACTGCAAAATAAACACCCACGTTCAACATTTTAGTAATCTGTTGATTATATCACTTCAAATCAACTACGTTCAGCCCATAGATCATACTCATCAGATTCAACAATCGTTGCTTGAATCTTATCGCCAACCTGTAACGCGGTTTCTCCATTGAGATACACCAAGCCATCGATTTCAGGCGCATCAGCATACGTTCTACCAATCGCCCCCTCTTCATCCACCTCATCGATCAGCACTTCCAGTGTTTTTCCAACTTTTGCGGCTAAGCGGCGAGCACTGATTTCTGCTTGTTTTTCCATAAAGCGAGCTTTACGTTCTTCCGCCAATTCAGCTGGTACATGATCTGGCAACGCATTAGCAGTTGCACCTTCAACAGGTGAATAGGTGAAGCAGCCAACTCTGTCTAATTGTGCTTCATCAAGGAAATCAAGCAACATTTGGAAGTCTTCTTCTGTTTCGCCAGGGAAGCCTGTAATAAATGTTGAACGAATCGCCAAGTCTGGACAGATTGCTCTCCATTTTTGCACACGCTGAAGCACTTTTTCACTATCGCCAGGGCGCTTCATTGCTTTTAGGATACGCGGACTGGCATGTTGGAATGGAACATCCAGGTAAGGAAGAATCTTTCCTTCTGCCATCAATGGGATCACTTCATCCACTGATGGGTATGGGTAGACATAATGCAGCCTTACCCAAATACCAAGTTTGCCAAGTTCTTCAGCTAGCTCGGTCATTCTAGTTTTTACTGGACGACCGTTATAAAAACCTGTCTTGTATTTCACATCTACACCATAAGCACTGGTGTCTTGAGAAATGACTAACAATTCTTTTACACCCGCTCTCGCTAGGCTTTCCGCTTCTTTTAGTACGTCATGTACTGGGCGACTCACTAAATCGCCACGCATAGATGGGATAATGCAGAAAGTACAGCGGTGATTACAGCCTTCTGATATTTTTAAGTAGGCGTAATGTTTGGGCGTTAGCTTAATCCCTTGTGGTGGAATTAGATCAATAAAAGGGTCATGCGGTTTTGGCAAGTAGTCATGAACCGCTTTTACTACTTCATCTGTTGCATGTGGCCCGGTAACTGCAAGCACCTTAGGATGCGTTTGTTGAACGATATCCCCTTTGGCGCCAAGGCAGCCGGTGACAATTACTTTGCCATTTTCACTTAAGGCTTCACCGATTGCATCAAGTGACTCTTGCACTGCGCTATCGATAAAACCACAGGTATTTACAATTACTAAATCAGCATCATTATATGAACCTGAAATTTCATAACCTTCAGCGCGAAGCTGGGTTAGAAACTGCTCAGAATCGACTAAGGCTTTGGGACAGCCCAAAGACACCACACCAATTTTTTGCTGACCTGCAATACCTGAATTACTCATGCAACCTAACTCTTCAATTGAATATTCGTTTGGTGTGAAGATCTTTTCTAGAGCATCACTCCGCTTACTTACAAATGACAAAAAGGCGAGCGGAGCCCACCTTCTTGACTTACTTAACTTACCAAACAGTGGATGACTGATTGATTTTTAAGGGATTATACCTGAACGAAGTAAATCACTCTTTTGTTTTTTCATCTCCAGGCATTGCTTGAGGAAAACCAAAACCGGTAAATAAATTGCGGGTGCGCTCTTGCATCTGCTGCTGCATATCGACAAACATATTAGTCGATTGCTCTAAATAGCTAGACATCATCCCCTGCATTGCAGGCGCTTGAAACTTTAAAAATTCATTCCACAAATTTGCAGAAGGTACCGGGTTCTCGCCATAAATTTGCTTTGTTTGCTCTTTAAGGCGATCTTGCATTTGAGAAAACATTTGCAGGTTTTTCTCTAAATAGCTACCCAACATGCCTTGCATTGCATTTCCGTAAAAACGAATAATTTGCGTTAGCACATCGTAAGTAAACAGAGGCATTCCACCCGCCTCTTCTTCCAAGATAATTTGAAGCAGAACGCTTCTAGTTAGATCTTCTGAGGATTTTGCATCGACAACTTGAATGTCCACATGATCTAGCACTAACTTTTTGACATCTTCTAATGTGATGTAGCAGCTGGTTGCAGTGTCATATAGGCGGCGATTTGGATACTTTTTGATAATTCTTTTTTCTTGTGTCATTCGCAAGTTTTCCATGGAATAAGATGGCACTACCTAATTAGATTCTAGCATCTTTTTAACGTAACAGATGGCATAGCGCAAGCACATCGATTTTATATTTTTGTGCAACGCACAAAATAATACTTGACGTTTTATTTTGGCTGGCATAACATGATTTTGTGCATTGCAACAATTATTCAGGAGATCCGATTATGTCTGCAAATGAAACTCTGAAACAATATAGCCTAAAACAAGCTGAATCTGCTCTTCAACTAGCTCAAATTTCTTTGGGTAGCGCAGAGAAGCTAATCAAACTTCAACTAGATACCGCTAAAGCGTTGCTAGAAGAACAAGCTCGCCAAACTCAATTGATTACTGGCATTAAGTCTGTTCAACAAGCCAACGAAACTCGTCAGTCTTTGACTGAAAGCAACTTAGACAACCTAGTTTCTTTGTCTCGTAGCGTTTACGAATACGCAACAAACACACAGTCTGAACTAGCTAAGTTCACTGAAGCTCGCATTACTGAACTAAACAAAGATGTGATTACTTTGTTAGATCAAAGTGCAAAAATGGCACCAGCAGGTTCTGAAGCTGCAGTTACTGCAGTTAAACAGACTGTTCAAGCCACTGCAGCTGCAGTTGACAGCCTAAGCAAAGCAGCTAAACAAGTTGCCGACTTTACAGAAGCTAGCGTGAAATCTGCTACTACTGCTACTGTTGATGCAATCAAACAGGCTGCAACGCTAAAAGTATAATCAATCCGATAGGTTTGATTGACGTAAAAACCCCGTCTTTTGATGGGGTTTTTTTATTGCTGAATCGTTGTAGAATCGCAGCAAAAAAACTAAGCCACAACATGATGTTGTGGCTTAGTTTTATTTACACGCCAATTACGCGCGCTCAACCGCTAGTGCAACGCCCATACCACCACCGATACACAGTGTTGCCAAGCCTTTTTTCGCATCACGGCGAATCATTTCATGAATCAAAGAAACCAACACACGTGCACCAGATGCACCAATTGGGTGACCTAAAGCAATCGCACCACCATTCACGTTTACTTTAGAGGTATCCCAACCAAGCTCTTTGTTTACGCCAATTGCTTGCGCTGCAAATGCTTCGTTCGCCTCAACCAAGTCAAGATCATCTAGAGACCAACCTGCTTTTGCCAATGCTTTGCGTGTCGCAGAAACAGGACCAAGACCCATTACCGATGGTTCAAGACCAGATGATGCATAACCTTTGATAGTGACCAATGGTGTTAAACCTAGTTCTTTTGCTTTATCAGCTGTCATCAAAATAACAGCTGCTGCACCATCGTTTACACCAGAAGCATTACCAGCAGTTACTGTACCGTCCTTTTTAAAGGCTGCACGCAATTTGCCAAGACCTTCAGCAGTAGAACCCATTTTAATGAACTCATCCTTATCGAATACAACTGGATCCCCTTTTTTCTGAGGGATCACAACAGGGATAATTTCATCTGCAAACTTACCTTCTTTTTGCGCTGCTTCCGCTTTATTTTGAGAAGCGGCGGCAAATGCATCTTGCTCTTCACGCGTAATCGCATGCTTCTCTGCGATATTTTCGGCAGTAATACCCATGTGGTATTGGTTATAGACATCGGTAAGACCGTCGTAGACCATGCTATCAACTAAAGCGGCATTTCCCATACGGAAACCATCGCGGCTGCCTGGTAAAATATGCGCCGATTGGCTCATATTTTCTTGACCACCAGCAATCACGATGTCGTTATCGCCAGCCAAAATTGATTGCACAGCTAGGTGCGTTGTTTTTAGGCCAGAACCACATACTTGGTTAATTGTTAGTGCAGGCACTTCAACTGGCAGGCCTGCTTTAATTACTGCTTGGCGAGCAGGATTTTGACCCAATCCAGCTGTTAATACGTTACCAAAAATCACTTCACTTACTTGCTCTGGCTTGATACCAGTTTTTTCTAGCAACGCTTTAATGACTGTTGCGCCTAATTCTGGGGCTGATACTTTTGCCAATGAACCACCAAAGTTACCAATTGCGGTACGGCCTGCTGCAACAATTACTACATCAGTCATTTGTGACTCCTTATGGATTTATATTTCATGCAGTGACTAGTGATGCCAAGAAAACTATATTTCTTGGCATCTTTTTTAAATTGCTTACAAATTATTCTGCGCGTGCTTTTACATAACGACCAGGTGCTGGCTCGATCGCTTTGTATGTTCGGTTGCCCGGTGTTTTTGGCGCGGCCACTTTTTCACCAGATAATGCGCCCAACCAATTGGAGTAGTCTGGCCACCAGCTGCCTGGATTGCTTTGCGCTCCTTGTAACCATAGGTCAGACGAGGCAGGCAATTGATCATTTACCCAGTAGTTACGTTTGTTGGTTGTCACTGGGTTAATCGTACCGGCAATATGACCGGATGCACCCAATACAAAACGTTGAGGTCCTGTTAGATACTGTGTGCTTAGGTATGCAGTTTTCCAAGGCACAATGTGATCTTCTTGTGCTGCAAATAGGTACACAGGAATATCAATCTTACGTACATCGATCTTCACACCACAAAGCTCCATTTTGCCTGGCTTTGTCAGGTTATTCTCAATGTACATATTACGTAAGTAGTAGGTGTGCATTGGCATTGGCAAGTTGGTACCGTCAGAGTTCCAGTACAACAAGTCAAATGGAGGAGGTGTTTTACCTTTTAGGTAATTGTTGACCACGTAATTCCAGATAAGATCATTCGCACGCAAGCTAGAGAACACTGCTGCTAACTCTTTTCCTTTAACCACACCACCTTCTGTCATGCTCATTTCTTTTAGGCGGACCATGTTTTCGTCAAGGTAAACCTTGATTGGGCCTGGTTCGCTATGGTCAATCATCGAGGTTAAGTAGGTGGCAGAATTGATGCTTGTGTCGCCTTTTGCTCTTAACACTGCCAGAGCGGTAGTTAGCAAGGTTCCGCCAATGCAGAAGCCCATTGCATTCATATCGGCTTTACCGGTAATCGCTTTCACTACTTCAATTGCTTTGAAGACGCCCAAGTTCAGGTAGTCTTCCCATGTTAAGTGTTTCATCTCTTCGTTTGCACTTTTCCATGAAACCAAGAAAGTAGTGAAACCTTGAGAAACGATATAACGAATCAAAGAGTTTTCCGGCTGCATATCCATCAAGTAGTATTTATTGATGCATGGCGGAACAATCAGTAGAGGACGGTCAAATACTTGATCAGTCGTTGGTGTGTACTGAATTAATTGAATTAATTCATTTTCAAAAATTACCTGCCCTGGCGTCACTGCCATGTTTTTACCGACTTCAAACTTCGACTCGTCGGTCATGGTGATATAGCCCTTTTGCACGTCTTCGAGCATGTTTTTCATGCCCTCAACCAGACTTTCCCCTTTTGTATCAGCGGCTAGCTTTAATACTTCTGGGTTAGTCAGTGCAAAGTTACTTGGACTCATTGCATCCAAGAACTGCTTTGTAAAGAAGCGCATCTTTTCTTTTTGCGCATCATCTACCTGAGATTTTTCAACCAAGTCCATCATCCACTTAGTTGTACTGAGGTAGCTTTGTTTGACATAACTAAAGAATGGAAACTGCTCCCACTCTGGCGCAGCAAAGCGTTTGTCTTTTGTTGGCTCGCCAGTGGTTTGGCCAATCACACCTTGCCATGCCTGCATTTGTTGTTGGTATAGCTGATTTTGCAATTGGCTTAATTGGCTAGCATTTTGCCAAAAACCAGAGAAAATATTTGCGTATGGGTTCGTCGCAACATCTGGAGATTGCTGAGGGACCGCTTTAACGAACTGCTCAACAAACTGTTGGTTTGCTTTGGTGATTTGTTGGAAAAACTCGGATAGGCCCAGGCCATTATTCGATTCAGACATCAGCGAAACTCCCTCTCTGCTTGCATCAATTGGTTACAATTGATGTTCAATCATCAATAAGTACAGCAAGTCTAGAATTTTGTTTTGGAAACACTGAATGAAATTGTTCCCAAACATTCTGTAAATTTAGCAACTCAATGCGACACTTTGGTGTCAAGAACATTGCACTTTACACATATTAGAACAATTTTGCTGCAAAGCAACATTAAATTAGATTTTCTTGATCTGAATTAGTTTCCTTGCATGTTGCAATGCCAACTTTCTCATCATCATACGAATTGATGCGACTGACAAGACAATACGTGTAAAAAATCTGGATTGAGTCAGCCAATTAATCTAGGTGATAATTAGCCTTTAAAAAAATTAGATCCTTTAAGGTTTTATGAAACATATTTTCTTGATCGCATGGCTTTATATTGTCATCTTATTTGCTGCAGGAACAGGTAGCGTCATGCGCGCGATCAATATTTTATTGTTCTTGGGGGCGATTCCTGTTGGCTTATATTTATGGGTCTCATTGAGAAAAGTGCATCAACGTCAAAGAGCACTGAGAGAAGCTCAAGAAGAAATGTACAATGAAGATTCAGAGTTACAGGCAGCATCAAACGATGCGGATGTAGATAACTCGCAAAAAACTAATTAAATGAAGTGAAAAGCCCCTGCTTTTGTTAAGACAGGGGCTTAATTTTTGAACAAAAAACGCCAGCTAAGTAAGTAACGTTTTTTCTATCGAAGCCAAATCATACTTGCTTGACGCCCTGTAACTTTGTCGCGTCGATAGGAAAAAAACCTTTCTTTATCTGAATAGGTGCATAATCCACCACCTGAGATTTGGGTAGAATGAACACCGGCAGCAATTAACCTTTGTTTAGCCAATAAATAGATATTAGCCAACCATTTGCCACTGTTGGCTGGATTTGGAACAAATGCTTCAATCGCTTTTGCATCTTTCGAAATAAAAGCCTGCCTTACTTCCTCGCCTACTTCAAACGCTGCTGGGCCTATTGCAGCCCCTAGCCACACCAGAAGCTGGCTAGGATCTACATCCATTTTAGCGATCGTCGCTTCTAGCACACCATCACATAAACCACGCCATCCGGCATGGGCAGCACCGACCACCGTAGCCTCTTTATCGGCAAATAACACCGGCAAACAATCAGCTGTTTGCACGGCACAGATCACATCTTTTTTTCTAGAGATCGCCGCATCAGCAACTGGCACCTCATCATGAGGTAGATCTAAATCCACCACCTCAATGCCATGAATCTGTTGCAGCCACTGAGGTTTTGAAGGCAAGAATCTATTCAGTAAATGTCGATTTTCATAAACTGAAATTAATTCATCTTCAACATGCGATCCTAAATTAAGTGAATCGTAAGGTGCTTTACTCACGCCACCTAATCGGGTAGTTGCTAGGGCGCCAACTTCAATGGAAGTCTCCCAAGTAGGGACAATGAAATGATCTTTATTTAACATAAGTAGGCTCCCCTAAACTGTCTATTAATGCTTGCATATCTTCTGCAATAGGAACCTCCCAAGCCATTTCCTCACCAGAAATAGGATGAATCAACCCTAAACGCCATGCATGCAATGCCTGACGATGAAAAGCAGGTTCAGAGACTTTTGGCCCATAGAATGGATCGCCAATCAGCGGAAAACCTAAATGCTGCATGTGGACACGAATTTGATGCGTTCTACCTGTTTCTAACTTACAGCACACTAAGGTATACCTATCCCAACCGCTGACTGGCTCATAATGCGTAATAGCTGGTTTTGCATCTGCTCCTCCACGTGGATGAACAGCCATTTTCAAACGGTCTTTCGGATTACGGCCAATAGGCGCATCCACAGTACCCGAAGAAGGAACGACTCCTTTGACAAGCGCAAAATACTGTCTTTTCACCGTTCTTGCTTGAAGCTGTCTGACTAATTCGGTCTGCGCAATAATGCTTTTCGCCACTACCATTAGTCCACTCGTCTCTTTATCTAAGCGATGAACAATACCCGCCCTTGGGACAGTAAATAGATTTTTGTCGTGCGCTAAAAGCCCGTTTAGCAGTGTACCTGACCAATTTCCGTGTCCCGGATGAACCACTAGGCCTGCAGGTTTATTGATCACAATCAGGTGATCATCTTCAAAAACAATATTTAGCGGAATGTTTTCAGGCTTAAACGCCAATTGTTCTGGTGCAAGTTCAGGTAAAACATAAACTTCTTCACCACCAAAAACTTTTGTTTTTTGGTTGGCGACATCACCGTTTAACAATACTCGTTCATGCTTAATCCATTGCTGCAAGCGGCTTCTAGAGTATTGAGGTAGTAACTTTGCGAGCGCCTGATCAAGCCTTAAACCTGCAAACTTGTCATCCAAAATCCATTCAAATGGATCTAACCCATTTTCAGATGGCACGTTTGCGCTATAATCTGCTGACTCCACACTGGATTGGAACATGAAGAAACTTCTCTGTATTGCATTAGCCACCGTTATTCTCGCTGGTTGCGGCAGCTCTGAAAAGAAAGACCCGACCACTAAATGGTCTGCGAGTAAGCTCTATTCTGAGGCAAAAATTGCTTTAGATGAAAAGAATTATACCCAAGCAATTGAGTATTTTGAGAAACTTGAAGCAAGATATCCTTACGGACAATTTGCGCTGTCTTCTCAATTGAACATTGCATATGCGAATTACAAGGATGGCGAACCCGCTGCAGCAATTGCTGCATGTGATCGATTTATCAAGCTTCATCCAACACATCCTAGTGTCGATTATGCCTACTACTTAAAAGGGCTCGCTTCATTTAATGAAGACACCAGCTTCTTGGCTAGTATATCTAACCAAGACATGACGGAGCGCGATCCTAAAGCGGCCAGAGAGTCTTTTGAAGCTTTCAAAAAGTTGGTGACTTTATTCCCAAAAAGCAAATACACGCCAGATGCGGCAAACCGCATGCGTTATTTGGTGAACTCACTAGCATCTAGCGAAGTTCACGTTGCAAAGTATTACATGACCAGACAAGCATACTTGGCAGCAGCTAACCGTGCGAAGTTTGCAATTGAACAATATCCACAAGCACCGGCGGTTGAACAAGCGCTTGCCATCATGGTGAAAGCTTATGATCAATTAGGCTTGAAAGATCTAAGTGCAGATAGCAAACGCGTGCTAGATAGATCTTATCCAAATAGTAAATATCTATCTGATACGGAAGAAAAAGAAGATAAGCCTTGGTGGCAACTTTGGTAAGATTGTCCGTATTGGAGTCATCAAAAAGCCAGTGAGAGATCACTGGCTTTTTTGTTTTGCATGACCCGTCCTGAAATAGACCACAAGAAGGTATCAACTAGGCTCAAGTTTGGTTTCCAAGTACCTTTTTGCCATTTCTAGCCGATCTACGCCCTGCCCTTTTATCCATTCAAAATCTGCATTGAATTTTTGTAAGTAGCTTTTTGCAAATGCAGCGTCAAATTCTCTTTTGTCAGAATAACGCCGCTGATGGTCGGGGACAAATGGAATATCATCTCCGCACAAGAGATAAAACTTATCGACCACCAAATTCGCCGGAAGACTCGCAGTTGGTTGAACGCCGAAATACCACTCCAGCCACATTAGGGAAGCCAATGCATCTGTATCAGCCAACCAGATGCCCTGATGTACTTTACTTATCGCCTGATGAAATGCATGGACGACATTCAAAATTGTCCATGCTTGCTGTCGATTGCAGTCACATCCAAAAATATCAAACCATAAACGGACATACTCAGTTACCAATGGTAGCTTAAACGCGGTGGCAAGTTGCGTTGAAACCGTCGATTTCCCCGTACTTTCTGGGCCAAAGAAAACGATCGCTGCCCCAGTATGATCTTTAGATTTGGTTTCAATAAAATCAATACCAACGACGATGGGACATGGAAGAAATGGAATGTCAGTCGGCCAATATTTAATTAGGCGCGCATCGACAATATGAAGCATCTCAGGGTTAAAGGATGCCCCAATATCAGCACTTAAATGATCAGGGGACGCGCCAACGACATGAAATTGGGGCGTGATAGTCGGACACAGTGACTGAGTAAACGAGTGATATAACTGTCTTTGCTTATCGCTAATTGGATCAATCAGCCAAAAAGTACAAGACAAAAATGATGTACCCGCCAAACTAGCGGGTACAAGCGATGAAAGAATGATTGAATCAGTTGTTACCATCATTGATTAATCATTAATACAATTTAATTAAGCATCGTTCTTATCTAGATACTGCAGCTTATCTTTCACACCACTCCAGTCTGCATGGTCAGGCAGCGGATCTTTTTTCTCAACAATCGTCTTCCAATTTGGATGCTTAGACAATTGCGCATTTAGTTCGATGTAAACTTCTTGACCTGCAGGCACATCATCTTCAGCGTAAATCGCTTCCACCGGACACTCTGCCACACATAAAGTACAGTCAATGCACTCATCAGGATCGATGACTAAGAAGTTTGGACCTTCTTTGAAACAATCAACAGGACAGACATCCACACAATCTGTGTATTTACATTTAACACAGGCTTCGGTCACAACATAAGTCATGGCAGGCTTTACCTTGAAATAATAGGTTCTATATAAAAAACCTAGGTTACAATGAATATCAGACTATAATACTCAAGTATACACGATGCGCCTAAAAGATAGCGTTCTGAAGGCGACAGACATGGGACTTGAAATAAAAAAACCAACCCATATCTGTAATAATATCCCAGCAGGGCTTTAAAAGTTTGTTCTCATCCGTTAGGATGCAAACTACTTCAGGCAATATAGCTAATCAACCAACTACATTCTGATTAGTACACAAACAAGGATCAAAACATGAGCGAGCATATCCTCCATACCACTGATGATGCATTTGAAGCAGATGTTCTACAATCTGGCACTCCTGTATTGCTAGACTTCTGGGCTGAATGGTGCGGACCTTGCAAAATGATCGCTCCAGTATTGGATGAAGTAGCTAAAGAATACGCAGGCCGTTTGACCATTGCTAAAATTAACATTGATGAAAACCAAGCAACACCACCAAAATTTGGCGTTCGTGGCATCCCAACATTAATGCTATTTAAAGATGGCGCAGTAGCAGCAACGAAAGTTGGTGCACTATCAAAATCTCAACTTGTTGCTTTTATTGACAGCAACCTGTAAACCATATAGCATCAACTCTTAATAGAGATCCTGATTTGCCTTTTATTCTTCCTGAACCAAAGGCAAATCAGTCGAATAAATCATTTCCACTCTTCATAAGTCCAGTTTTAGATACGCCAGCAATTGCTGACAATCTATTCTTTCACCGCTTTCAATCGCGAACCTGAACATGCACTTATCTGATCTGAAACATCTACACGTCTCTGAACTAGTTGAAATGGCAGTAGCCAACGAGATCGATGGCGCCAACCGACTAAGAAAACAAGACCTAATCTTTGCACTATTAAAAAACCAAGCCAAAAAAGGCGAAAGTATTTATGGTGAAGGCACACTTGAAGTGCTGCCAGATGGATTTGGTTTCTTAAGAAGCCCTGATACTTCTTACTTAGCTGGCCCTGATGATATTTATGTTAGCCCAAGCCAAATTAGACGTTTCAATTTGCATACAGGCGACTCGATTGAGGGGGAAATTCGTACACCCAAAGATGGTGAACGTTACTTTGCCCTTGTAAAAGTCGACAAAGTGAACGGCGAATCGCCTGAAGCGGCAAAGCACAAAATTCTGTTTGAAAACTTGACGCCACTCTTCCCTAATGAACGCTTAAAACTTGAGCGCGATATTAGTGCAGAAGAAAACGCGACAGGTCGCATGATTGATATTGTTGCACCAATTGGAAAAGGCCAGCGCGCCCTCATCGTTGCACCACCAAAATCCGGTAAAACCGTGATGTTGCAACATCTTGCCCATGCGATCACAACGAATCATCCAGAAGTGACCCTGATTGTTCTTCTCATCGACGAACGTCCTGAAGAAGTGACTGAGATGACTAGAACGGTACGTGGTGAAGTAGTTGCCTCTACATTTGATGAACCTGCCACCCGTCACGTACAGGTAGCGGAAATGGTCATCGAAAAAGCAAAACGCCTTGTAGAACATAAAAAAGACGTGGTGATTTTGCTTGACTCTATTACACGTTTAGCACGTGCATACAACACGGTTGTGCCAACCTCAGGCAAGGTACTAACCGGTGGTGTGGATGCAAACGCATTACAACGACCAAAACGTTTCTTTGGTGCGGCACGTAACATCGAAGAAGGCGGTTCACTCACTATTATCGCAACGGCACTAATTGATACCGGTAGCCGTATGGATGATGTGATTTACGAAGAGTTCAAAGGTACAGGTAACATGGAAATTCACCTAGACCGTCGTATGGGTGAAAAACGTCTGTATCCAGCGATTAACGTGAATCGCTCTGGCACTCGTCGTGAAGAGTTGCTGATTGAAAAAGATACACTGCAGAAAATCTGGGTACTGCGTAAGCTACTACATCCGATGGATGATTTAGAAGCGACCGAATTCCTGCTAGATAAACTAAGAGCAACAAAAACCAACTCCGATTTCTTTGATTCAATGCGTCGTGGTTAATATTTGGGCAAAAGTATTGCCTACACACGAAAAATCGGCCATAATTCCGCTTTTAGTGTAGGCACAATCCCTACGCGGCAGACCATCAAGGAAAAGAAATGAAAGATATTCATCCAGAATACAACGAAATCGAAGTAACTTGCAGCTGTGGTAACAAGTTCACTACACGTTCAACAATGAACAAAGGCTTGCACATTGAAGTTTGTTCAGAGTGCCACCCTTTCTACACTGGTAAACAGAAAGTTGTTGATACTGCAGGTCGTATCGAGAAGTTCAAAAACAAATACGGTTCCAAAGTTCGTTAATCTGGAATCTTTCAAAAAAAGGCAGCCTTGGCTGCCTTTTTTTATTTCTGCAATTTTACACGACTAGTATACTTCCACCATGAACCTGAGAAGGCTAATGGGCTCTAAGTTATTCTTTCTGAAATACCAATAAATAATTATTCATGCTGACTTATCAAGCACCACCCACTACCGAAGCAACCATTCAAAAAGATCATTCTTGGTTATTGTTGCTTTTGTCTCTCACTTGGCTTGTTCCAGGCTTATTTGGTCATGCACCTTGGAGAAATGAAGAAGTCGAAGTATTAACGGTGATTCGCCATATGCTAAGCACCGGCAATTGGATGATTCCTCATTTTGGTTCGCAGGTGTTTCTAGAAAACCCACCGCTCACTTATTGGGCTGGTGCAATTTTTGCCTATTTGTTTAGCCCATGGCTACTGAGCTTACATGAAGCAGCTCGCCTCGCCGCTGCAGTGATGATGGGGCTAAGCTTCCTGTTTATTGGGATGGCAGGTCGGCAACTGTGGGATAAAAAGCAAGGTCGAATTGCTGTATTGCTGTTAATGGGCTCATTTGGTCTGATTGCTCGTGCACACTTAATTATGCCTGAGCAAGGAAATTTCCTTGGCCATGCTTTGGTACTTTATGGTTTATCCATTATTCGCACACAGTTATTTTATAGTGCAACATTAGCCGGTATTGGTATTGCGCTATCCTTTTTAGGAGGGGGTACTGTCGCCATTCTACCGACAACACTCGCCGCATTACTCGTGCTTTTTGACAAGCCGCTAAACTCAATTAATCGTATTCAATGGACATTGGTTTTATTTGTCACCGCGATTCCTCTTGCTTTGGCTTGGCCTTTGGCCCTTCAAGAAATTGCGCCATCGGTATTTGCCGAGTGGAAACGACTTCATTGGGACAATCTATCTTTCTTTCTCCCTAAGAATGCACTCTATTATTGTTCCATGATGGCTTGGTTTGCTTGGCCAATTTGGCCATTGGCGTTAGGGCAACTACTTCGTCATCGTAGAAGAATGTTTGAGGATCGTACCCGATTAATTCTGCTTGGCATGTCGCTTTGTTGGTTATGGGAAGCAAGTCTTTCTCCGGAGCAACACGATGTCAAAGCGATTATCGTCCTCTTACCATTTGCGTTACTAGCAACACCCGCGGCCAACCAGCTTAAACGCGGATGGACGGCAGCATTTAATTGGTTTTCACGATTTACGTTTACGGGCTTTATTGCATTAGCTTGGTTTGGCTGGTTTGTATTGGCATTTGAAATGCCTTCTAAACTGGCTGCACGTATGCACAGGGCGAGTCCGAGTTACGTACATGAAGACCATTGGTATTGGCTACTATTTGCAATAGCAATGACAGGCGCGTGGGTCTGGATGTCTATTCGTCCAAAAGTCAGTGGTCGCATTGCAATTGCAAATTGGGCAATTGGCTTAACCGCTGCTTGGGGTTTGGCGATGACACTGTGGATGCCTTGGGTCGAAGCAGCCAAGGATTACCGACCGATGTTAGATGGATTGTATAAGGCACTGCCAACCAATGAGTGCGTCAATGGCAATCATACCCCCACGACCGTGAGGGGATTGCTTTACTTCTACTATGGCGTTGATTTAACCATTGGAGCCAATGCAAGTTACTGTCGGTGGTCACTGATTCAAGCGAATAAAAAAGATGCGGATACCTCTAATCAGTTAGTTTGGAGAGGATCAAGGGCTGGAGACAAAAAAGAAGAGGTTCGCCTGATTAAAAATGAGTAGTCAGCTTCTTTAGAGATAACTAGAGATAACACCCATACCCCGCCAATTATGCTTGTGATTGGCGGGGTGTATTTTTTCTAACGATGGATATGAAGCTTCTTCAAGATCCACTCGCCTAAATCATCTAAATAGGTATACACCACCGGCACAACCACAAGCGTAAGCAAGGTAGAGGTTAAGACGCCACCAATCACCGCATCGCCCATCGGGGATTGTTGCTCCCCACCCTCGCCAAGACCTAATGCTAATGGCACCATGCCAAATACCATTGCAAAGGTTGTCATTAGAATAGGTCTTAAACGTACACGGCCAGCTTCGATAATCGCGTCATGTCGGTTCATCCCTTTTTTAACTGACTGCTCCACAAAATCCACTAAGAGAATGGCATTCTTTGTGACAAGCCCCATCAGCATAATCACCCCAATGATGGAGAAAATATTTAATGTTTGCCCCCCTAACCCGAGACCTAGAAACACACCAATTAAAGACAATGGAAGCGACGTCATAATCGCTAGTGGATGCAGAAAACTGCCAAACTGCGACGCAAGAATCATATAAATAAAAATCACCGCAAGAGCCAATGCCTGTACGGCATAACCAAAGGACTCTTGCATATCTTTATTTGCCCCGGCAACCTCAAAACGATAACCTGGTGGTAGCTTGATGCTATCCATCGCTCGCTGAAGATCCACGCCCACATTACCTGCAGGTCGTCCATCAACGTTCGCAGTCAGTCGAACTTCTCGTTGTAAGGCACGCCGATTTATCTGAGTTGGGCTAGTTTCCATTTTAAAGTCGACAACCTGAGACAAAGCAACCTGTAAGGGTAAACCAGTCAACGGATCTGTTTTTGTACTTAATAGTCTGATTGCTGACAACTGCTGAATCCGCTCTCGATCGATCGCTGGCAGCCTAACTAGTACGTCATAATTTTGGCCATCTTCAGCTTCCCATGTTGTCGCACTGTCACCGGAAACTAGTGGGCGTATTGCATTACTTATTTGGTTAATGCCTACACCTAAGTCACTCGCAGCATCTCTCTTGATTGCGAGAGAGATCATTGGTTTTTGTTCGCTGACACTCGATTCAATATCCACCATGCCAGGGATTGACTGCATCTTGGCTTCCAGTTGCTTTGAAATGGCAACTAAGGTAGCCATCTCTCCACCTTGAATACTAACAAAGATAGGTTTCTGCCCACCGCCCGGAGAATCTGCCACGCCAAGGCTTTTTAGTTCAACACCACCAACTTGAGCCAAGCGGCTTCTCATTAGTGGGATGAGTTGCTTTTGCCCCAAGTCTCTCTCTGACTTGTGGACCAATCCAATGCGAATAGAGAATTGATTTTTTCCTTGTACAAAACCGGTATTAATTGTTGAATACGTCCGTTTTACTTCAGGCATTTCCTTTAAGACATTTTCCACTTGGTGTACTTTTGCGCTCGTATAAGCAAGACTAGAACCAACCGGTGTTTTTGCCGTCAGTAAAAGCTCGGACAAGTCGGCTTCAGGCACAAACTCTGCGCCTAAGCGTGAAGCAATAAAAAAACTACCCATTAGCACGCCAAGGGATAACAGCAATACTTTGATGCGATGCCCTAAACACCAATGAATGAGTTTCGCGTAGGCATTTGCAAGGTTGTCTAAGAACAGCTCTATTTTCATCAGCAAATTGCCAATGATTGGCCAGTTTGGTTTTTGATGGGCGACTGAATGTGGATCATGCCAAACAGAAGAGAGCATGGGATCAAGGGTAAAACTCACAAACATAGAAATGAGCACAGCACCAGCCACGGTCACACCAAATTGGAAAAAGAATTTCCCAATAATCCCCCCCATAAAACCAACGGGCAGAAATACCGCAACGATTGTTAAGGTGGTTGCCAATACGGCTAATCCAATCTCTTTTGTTCCTTCTAATGCAGCTGCTTGGGGCCCTTTACCCATTGCTAAATGTCGGGTGATGTTTTCGCGTACCACGATTGAATCATCAATCAATAGGCCAATGCACAACGATAGCGCCATCATCGTCATCATGTTGATAGAGAACCCAAATACACCAAGCAAGAAAATGGTGCCAACCAAAGAAATAGGCAAAGTGACGCCCGTAATCAGCGTACTTCTCCAAGATCCTAAAAACAGAAAAACAACAAAAACTGTGAGCAACGCCCCTTCAACCATGGTTTTGTTGACATCGTCTAGTGAGTTTTGAATAGCCACCGAGCCATCGTATACAACACCTAATGTCATTCCCTTTGGTAGAGAGCCTTGCAGCTCTTCCATTTTGGCTTTAATCCCTTTAGATACTTCGACCGTATTGCTGTTGCTGACTTTGCTAATATCAATCGCAAGTCCAGGTTTTCCATTCACAAACGCAGCAGAGGTTTGTTCTTCTTGCGCATCAACAACACGAGCAACATCTCTCACCCTCACCGCAGTACCATTGTGCCTAGCTACAATTAGCTGACCAAACACCTGTGGATCGACTACTTTTCCGTTTACTTGCAAAACGATTTCATTGTTTTCACTAATCAGGTTGCCGACTGGTAATTGCTGGTTCTCTGACTTCAAGATAGCCATTAATTGATCCACGCTCACTTGATTGGCGGCCATTTTCGTTGGATCGATTAACACATGAATCTGACGCTTTACGCCCCCTACCAAATTCACCTGCCCAACACCTTTTACCGTTTGAAACTGTTTAACAATGAGTTGATCTGCAATATTGGTCAGTTCTCGTTGGGTATGCGTGTTGGATGATAAAGAAACTGACATCATCGGCCGATCATCCGGGCCAGCCTTTCCTACGGTTGGCTCGTCAACTTCATCTCTCAAAGTGGCCTTTACAGTGGCCAATTTATCGCGCACATCTTGCATTGCTACATCAACATTAGTGGAGAGGGTAAATTCAACCACCACCACACTTAAACCTTCATATGAATTGGAGTAGATTTTATTCACGCCAGCAATCGTATTCATTGACTCTTCGATTTTTCGAGTCACATCATTTTCAACGACCGATGGGGTTGCACCCGTATACTTCGTAGAAATAACAGCAATAGGAAATTTGATATCTGGGAATTGCTCGATAGCCAAATTGCGATATGAGAAAATACCCAATACCAATAAGGCCAGCATCATCATGGTGGCAAAAACAGGATTTTTAACACTAACTTTTGTTAACCACATGGATAACACTCACTCGAAAGTTGTTTTGGCTTTAGCAAAATAGCGGACTTCCTACTTATTTAATTTGAATGGCGACCCCATCTACGGCATGCTCAAGAGGAATCGCAACAATACGATCCCCGTTTTGTAATCCACTACTCACAATAACCTCGTTATTGCCACTTGCCACATCTGTTGTGGTAATCCATTTTTTCTGCAAATGCTGGTCTGTCGTTACCAGCCAGACAAAAGGCTTCGCCTTATCTGTTTGAACACTTGCTTTTGGAAGCATGATCCCGCTCTTAGCATCCATCTTTACTTCTCCATTCACAAACATGCCAACTTTCATTTCAGTTTTTGGCATCGTCACCTGAAAATGGACTTTGACACTTCGCGTTCCACTAGAAGTGGATGGATTAATACGTGCAATCTCTGCTTGATAAACTGATTGTGCATCCCCTTCTATCTTGAATTGCGCTTTTTGACCAACATTTAATTGGCTAATAGCGGCAGAGGGAATGTCTGCCTCTAGTTCAAGGGTTGAAAGATCGACAATATTAAATAACGCTGCATGAAGACCTACTTCTTGACCCAAGGTAATAGAACGTTGGGCAATTACGCCGTTAATCGGTGAAAGTATTTGCCCTGACCCCAGATTACTCATGGCTTGTTTTAATTCTGATTGGCTACTAACAAGTGCGCTGCGCTTCAATTGCACTTGGTTCACCACCTCATCTAAGGCATTTTTTGAAATGAAGTTTTGCTGAAATAAAGCTTGTTGACGCGACAAGTTACGCTCTGCAATAGCCAATTCAGAGCTAGCTGCATTTAACGCGGCTTGCTTCACTGCTACGGTACTGTCCAAATCAGGCGAAGATAGTTTGGCCAGCAACTGTCCTTTAGCAACGGCATCACCTTCTTGGACCGTTAGCCGGGTGACTTTACCAGAGACTGGGGCTGTCATTTGAACAGCCATTGGGGAAACAATTTCACCATTAAAAGCCACATTAGACTGCAATGCTTTGGATTGCACTAAAAATACGTCTTGTGCTAAAAGTACAATCGTGTTTGGTTTTGATGCCATACTGACGGTAGATGCGTGGCGATTCGATTGGTATTTCTGCCATTGCCAAACACCTAAGCCAACTGCGACGAATAAAACGCTAATCACAACTTTTTTCATTGCAACACACCTATTCCAAGCTAGTTCATTCTGGTTTGTACGTATCAATCAAACATAAATGATTAATCTTTATTTACAAGCCATCAGATCATGAGTGGCTAGTCGATTTAATTTGTGTTCCGTTATACTCTAGTGCATCTCAGCACCAGATCACCTTAATATGCATAGTCACGATGCCACACCTGAATCGCTCTTTTGTGAAGATGTAATCGATGCGGTCACTTCACCAATTTTGGTTTGCCACACGCAAACGGGCAAAGTGTGCTACTTCAATGCAGCGGCAAAAAGCCAATTAGCCTTAACCGATACGCCTGCAGTGGATCAATTATTCGAGCGAAGTGCAGATTGGCGTGAGTTACTCTTAAGACTAAAGACCCAAGGTCATCTCAAACATTTTGAGGCGCGATTAAAAGGCAATCTTGGCAGAGATTTGTGGGCGCTGATTTCCGCCAAAACCTACAAGCATAATGACATTGCGCAGCCCTTAGTCGTCCTCTCTCTGCACGATATTACCGAATATCGAAAACGCGAATTTCGCTTACAAGCTAACGAAGCCTTGCATCTACAAATTTTGCGCTGTAGCAGCGAAGGCTATATTCAGTTTGATACCGAAACCAACCGAATTATTGATGCGAATCCGGCCATGTGCGACTTGTTAAAACAACCCTCGCATAAAGTCATTGGCGCAACCTTATCTGACTTTTTAAGTAATGGAAGTTCCCACACATCGCTTGCTTACCGAGACTGGACGAGATACCACGACACCTTGCAAGAGGAAATTGTGCTATCTCAACCAAATGGTCAGCAAATTATCGCACAGGCAAATGCAAATGTTCTAAAAAATGAGCAGGGAGAAGTCATTACCGCATTTGCATTGATGACCGATATTACCGAGCGGAAGAAGAATGAAGAGCGCATGGTGTATTTGGCATTCTATGATTCGCTGACCGCACTACCAAACCGCTTATTGTTTCAAGAACGCTTACAGCAAGCCCTATTTCAGCAAACACGATATGGCGCTCCATTTTCCCTGTTCTTTCTCGATCTAGATAATTTCAAGCAAATTAACGATACCTTAGGTCATGATGCAGGCGATGCCATGCTTAAACAAATCGCGAAACGTTTATTCAGGGCCGTGAGAGAAAGTGATACGGTTGCAAGAATTGGTGGGGATGAGTTTTTGATCATCCTGCATGGGATTAGCCAAGCAGATGAAGCTACCATTGCTGCAAAGAAGTTACTCGATGCATTACAAGCACCAATCGAAATAGGGCAGCATCAACTACAAGCGTCTGTCAGTATTGGCATTACCCTAGTACCGAAGGATGGCATTGATGCGACTACCCTTAGGAAAAAGGCAGATTTAGCCATGTACCAAGCCAAAGCATTGGGCAAAAATACCTACGCCCTTTACCAAGAAGACGACCGTCTTTTATAACGAATAAGCATTAATATCAAACACAATAATCTAAAGAATGATCTATAGGGCTGCTAAGATGCACACTTATCTCAGTATAGTGTTGCCTACCTAAGTAAGATCTATGGACTTTATTCATATTGCCTCAGGCTTTATCGTTGGATTAATTGTTGGTGTCACAGGCGTGGGCGGTGGTTCGTTAATGACCCCAATCCTGTTAGCGCTTGGCGTCCCAACGGTAAAGGCCGTTGGAACAGATTTGTTATATGCGGCCATTACCAAAGCGGCAGGCGTTTTTGTTCATCAAAAACAACGTAACATTAACTGGAAGATGACCTTCTGGTTATCTGTTGGCAGTATTCCGGCGAGTTTACTGACCCTTTATGCGCTCAAAAGCTGGGACCTGCCAGAAAAAACAATTGATAGTATTATCAAACAAGCACTAGGCATTGCTTTGTTTTTAACCGCCGTCTCGATTCTGTCTAAGTCTTGGATTTTGAAAAAATTAAAGAAAGACAAAGCAGACTTGTATGAAGTACTCACGACTCAACAAAAGTTTTTCACCGTCTGTAGTGGGCTTTTACTAGGCGTATTAGTGACATTAAGTTCTGTTGGTGCTGGGGCTGTTGGTACTATTTTGTTATTTGTGCTTTTTCCTTCTTTGCCAACCGTCAAATTAGTTGGGACAGAAATTGCGCATGCGGTTCCGCTAACCTTGATTGCAGGCCTCGGTCATGCAGGCCTTGGTAATTTGAACTGGGAACTACTGTTTACCCTTTTGACAGGTTCAATTCCTGGCATTTTGATCGGCAGCCGTTTATCTGGCACCATGCCTGATCACATTATTAGACCTATTCTTGCAGTGATTTTGGGGATTGTTGGTTTCCGCTTTATCATCTAAGTTTTTCATTAGCGTCTTTTATTTTCGATATTCAAAAGCTGGAGCATGTTGACCTCATCACTTCAGCTTAAGGGAGTTTTGTATGGATTTTGATCAAAAATTAGCAGAAACCATCAGTCTATTAAAAAAAATCAGCGATGAGTTTCAACCAGCAGTCTTTGCAAATAGCTATGGTGCTGAAGATATGGTGCTTACCCATCTAATCAGCCAGCACGCATTAAATATCCAAATTTTTAGCTTGGACACAGGCCGTCTACCTGCAGAAACATATAGCTTGATGCAAAAAGTTGAAGAGACTTACCCATCTCATCAAGTAAAAGTATATTTCCCTGAGACGGCAGCAACAGAAGCTTGGGTAAAAGAAAATGGGATTAATGGCTTCTACAACAGTGTAGAACAACGTAAGTCCTGTTGTGCAGTTCGTAAAATTGGCCCGTTAAAACGCGCATTAGCAAATAACAAAGCATGGATTACAGGATTGCGTAGAGAACAATCTCCTACGCGTACCAATTTAGGCTATCAAGAATTCGATGCAGATAACGGCTTGGAAAAATTCAACCCACTGATTGAATGGACTGAGAAAGAAGTGTGGGCATATATTCGTGCCAACAACATTCCATACAATGAATTACACGATAAGTTTTATCCATCTATTGGCTGTGCGCCCTGTACCCGTTCAATTGCGATGGGTGAAGATGTTCGTGCCGGTCGCTGGTGGTGGGAAAACCCAGAAAATAAAGAATGCGGCCTACATGTGAAAAAGATCTAACTCACACTTTGCTAGTATCTAAAAAGACCACTGCACCATGTTGCGTGGTCTTTTCTTCTTTATAAACATGCTTTTGCATGAAACTGACAAATTCAATTGATGCCACTACAATTGATTGTTGTGTATAACCTATAGTGATATTGTCCGGCACTTGCCGCCTACCCCATTTATAAATACCGCATGCTCAAATCCACCCGACTACGCCTTTATTTGCTCGCCTTATCGGCTTGGCTAGTCCTCGGTATGTCTGCGGCGGGTGTGATGATCACGGCTCAGTATCTACAAATTTCTGATCGTTTTGATCAAGACTCACGCTTACTTACTCGAAGCATCACGCAAAGACTAGAACAACACGACGCCATCTTAGCGGCCATTGCCGCCATGCAAGATATGGCCCCGACCCCATCCTCATATGAACTCACTCGCTTTGCAGAGCAAATTCGTGTTCGATATCAACACGTGGAAGGCATCGGCTCTTGGCAACGATTAAATGAAAAACGTCCTGTTCAGACGGTTTGGAGAACTGGCGCACCGCCGATTGATTGGCCAGTCCCTAGAGACATGTTAGAAGCGGCTTTAAAATCGCACTCCAACGGTGAACTCACAGTGGTCCCCGCCCCATTAAATCGATTTGCGCTAGTCACCCAACAGCGCAGCTTTGACGACTCAGTGATTATTGCAGCGCTGCTGATTGATCCTGACCGATTACTAAGAGGTGACGAACTACCATCGAGAATGCTTGGTTACCAACTATTGTCGCCAGATGGAAAAGAAACCCTATCTAGACAAGCGCCGGGACTAAGTCAATCTCCGGCGATTAGTTGGCTAACGCCGCCTAGAGTCAGCTTTTTACTAACAACCGGTAGTCAACCATTTTTATTAGAGGTATGGCGCCCCATCCACTTTAGAGAAATGATGTTTGATCGGGTGGCGGTGGTCATCATTATTCTTGGTGTATTTGTTTTTATCTTGGCGCGCATGCAAGAACAGCGACACGATGCAAAAGTGATGGCGAAGCGTCACGCTAGCCAATTAGCTAGAGAACGAATGCGTGCATCTGCCACCGTTGAAGCAACCGCCGATGCACTAATTACGTTCGATCGACACGGAAGAGTAACGCTGGCAAACCCTGCAGCGCGAGAATTAGCCCAGTTAACGGAACAAGTTATTGGTCGCAATATTCGGCAATTGCTTCACTTCTCGATTGATGGCGTGCATGGAACCCCCTTTCAGCCACTCGATGCCTTAAAGCATTCGATGACCGTTCAAGAACTGCCAGACGATACCTTGCTTACGCTGCCCGACGGTGATCAATGTATGATTGAAGGCGTGTTGTCCCCACTAGTCGATGATGCCGGTAAGTTTAATGGCGGTGTCCTTGCTATTCGGGATATGGGGTCTTTTAGACGGCGCACATTAGAGGCTCTGCAGGGTGCCGAACGGCAATTGCGCGAAAATGAAGCGGTGCTTGCAAGAGTCACCCAAGAAAGCTCTTTGGCTGAAATGGCTTCTGGTATCGCACATGAGTTAAACCAACCCCTCACTGCCATTTTAAGCCGCTCTCAGGCAGCGATGCGATTGTTAAAAGAGTCTCCAGACTTAGACCCAGATTTCGCAACGTCGTTAGAGGCAACAGTAAAACATGCGAAACGTGCAGGGGACATTGTAAAGCGCTTGAAAAGCCTTGCGATGCGCCAATGCTTTGATGAAGAACCATTTGATTTGCACCAAGCTTGCCGTCATGCAATTGCATTGATGAATGAAGACTTAGAATTAGCTAAAATAGAAATAATTGAAGATTATCGCGCCACACAATCTATAGTGAATGGAGATGTGATTCAATTAGAGCAGGTTGTACTGAATATTGTCCGAAATGCGATGGAAGCGATGATTCGAGCAAAAGCGGTGAATCCAGTGATACACATCAGTACAATAGATGATAAACAATCCATTACCTTACGTATCTCCGACAATGGCAATGGAATTGATTCGGAAAACCTGCCAAAACTGTTTGATCCATTTTTTACGACACGTAAAGATGGTATGGGCCTAGGGCTGGCAATTTGCCAAAATATTATTAGTGCCCACGGTGGAAATCTTACAGCGTCAAATAACCCGGATCGGGGCGCTTGCTTTACAATATCATTACCGGGATCAGAGGAACACAATTAGTGATGGACTTGCAATCACCTTTAATTTACTTGGTCGATGATGACGAAGATGTTCGTGAAGCCTTAGCGCTTTTGCTTCGTACAATGGGTATGCGGGTAGAAACCTTTGCCGACCCTCAGACATTTCTTTCTGGCTTTGACCGTCAGGCGATTGGCTGCTTGATTGTGGACATCCGTATGCCAGGTATGACGGGACTTCAACTTCAGCAAAAAATGCTGGATGAACAATGCACGCTACCTGTGATTGTCATTACTGGACATGGTGACTTAAATCTTTGTCGCCGCGCATTTAAAGCGGGCGCGGTTGAGTTTCTAGTCAAACCAGTAGATGAAGAAGCGCTCTTAGAGGCAGTGCAAAAAGCAGTTGGCCAGCATATTAAAGAACAAAAACAGCAAAGCCTCACTCGTGAAGCACAAACACGATTAGGTAGGCTAACTGACCGAGAGAGAGAAATTCTCACTCACATTGCGGAAGGTTTATCGAATAAGCACATCGCCAGAGTGTTGGATCTTTCGCCAAGAACGGTTGAAACGCACCGTGCGAACATTTTTGCAAAACTCGAAACTCCGTCTCTCGCTGAGCTGGTACGCCTATACTTAGCAGGATCGGACACACAAGCAGACTAATGATCACGGTGTGTAGATGAAAAAAAGCACTGCAAGTCAAACTGCAGTGCTTTTTTATTGGTGGCTCACCACTTGTGATTAGTGAGTCGTATCACCTTCTAAATCATCTAGGCATGGGAAGAATGGGATTCCTTCCTCTACCGTCGCAGGCAAACATCTGTCGATAAGGATAATGTCGCTTACTTGGCATTCCGTAAAGAACGTATGCATCATGGAGAAGACAGAAGGAATATGATCTTTTGGATCAAGTGGCCAAACAAATCTTTCTACTACGTCTTGCTGCAATCTAGACTGAATAGTGACGCGAATCTCTGCATTTTCATGCACAGATAAAATCACGGCAGGGTCACCTACCCCTTCTCTAATACGGCGAATAATAGAACTAGCAAACAGATGGAAGGCCACTTCAAGCGTTGTAAATCTGGCATCGTATTGACCAGCAACGACACCCGTTAGCGCTCTCGGCATCACAAATAGTGTCATACCTTCTTTTTGCCATTGCTTTTGGAGCAACTGTCCAAATGGGATACCCCATTTACCGACCTCATCGCCAATACGTGCACGCTGACGACTCGCATCTTCAACAACAATCCCGACGATAAAACGTAAATGCACGCGTTCTTGGCTTTCGACCAAGACGTCTGAAGGCGTTAGATTGAATGGGAACCCTTGGGTCGCTAGTGTCGTTGCCAAATGCGCTTGATACCAAGCGTCATTCTTAATTTTACCAAGGCTTTCTAAGTCCACTAATTCACCGGACATCCAAACATGGTTACTAGAATCCATCACGCCATGCTCGACGAGCAAAGCGCGCATTTCTAACGGGTTAGGGAGTAATGCAGGGATGGTGTAAGGCTGTCTAGAACCTGCGACAATGACGAGTGGAATAGCAAACAAACGGACTAGCTTGCCATCATCTCTTTGCACCGTACCTGTGCCATCAGCAATGGCCGCGACGGCTTTCCAACACTGTAGTCTCTCTTTTGCTGGCAATGCTGCTAACAATGCACCGATAACTTCGCTTTTGCCTTCGAAAAACAATTCTTCAATCAACGCTTTATTGATTGGGGCGCTTCCTGCTTGTGAAAGCCAATTGGCTAGCTCTGGGTATTCTGCAGAAAATGGAAAAGCGGTGATGGTTCTTGGATCAGATACTCGCATGTCAAACCTAGTAGAAAAATCATATCCCCAGATTATACCAAGCATCCTTCCCTCTTCGTCGTTTTTCTGAAATCAGCAATTATCGTTGGAATCTAAAAACTCAGCTAACTACATGAGTTATCTAAATAAAAGCTGATCGAATCCAATCAAGGGCATGGGTAAATTTGCCATCGATCTAAGAGTTTGTTAATGTCGCCCTTTGAGTGTTGATCTAATCTTGCAAAGTCAATCTACAATGAAAAAAAATAGTCCCATCGCTAGGCAAACACTGACGGGAGCGGTGACCGAAGCGCTAAGGAATAGAATCTTAAGTGGTGAGCTACCAGATGGCTCTCAATTAAGACAAGAAGCTTTATCTTTAGAATTTGGGGTTAGCCGGGTGCCAGTACGCGAGGCACTCCGTCAATTAGAGGCCGAAGGTCTTATCCAAATTTTTGACCATAAAGGGGCAATTGTTACCAAGTTTTCGCTCGACGATATTAAAGAACTTCTCGATATACGAGTAATGGTCGAGGGAGATTTGATTGAGCGCGCGGCCAATCATGCCGAAAGTACGGCATTTAATGAAGCGGAGAATATTCTTAATCAGTTTGCAGATGCGTTGGCTCAGCAAGATATTTCGCTTTGGGGTCGTTTGAATGCGCACTTCCATTTAGCCCTATACAAACCAGCAAATCGTCCACATAGTTTAGCGCTAGTTGAATCTTTACTAAACAAAACAGAACGGTACACTCGCATGCAAATTTTGTATGCAAAATTCGACCAGCAAGCCACCGATGAGCATCGTCACCTAATTGATTTTTGTAAGGCTGGCGAGGGTAAAAAGGCAAGAGAATATCTGTCTGAGCATATTCTAAAAGCAGAAAAAGCATTAGAAGATTTTTTTGCACAGAGACAGCATAGCGAGAGATAGTTACGTCATACTCTTACTAGCATGCACACACTAAGCCACCGTAACAGGTGGCTTTTTTGTCTCGTTATCTCGTAGTTATTCAACGCAATGAAGTACAGATTTTTGTACTTTTATTTCTTTAAAACACAGCGTAGAATCCCTTTACTAAACAAAAACTAAACAAAATAAAAGAGGATAGACATGTCTGCTACAGTGCGCGATATCGCCAAAGTAGCCGGGGTATCTATTGGAACGGTTTCGCGTGCTTTAAAAAATCAGGCGGGACTGACCGAATCCACCCGGCTTAAAATTCATCAAGTAGCTTCTGAGATGGGCTACAACTTTAACAAACTCCGAAATGACCGCATCCGCAAGGTATGCTTCATCATCCATCGTCAGCACAACACGTTGGCTAGCTACCCATTTTATGCAAGCGTGTTGCAAGGTGCCGAGCACGTTTGCCATCAACATGAACTCGCACTCAGTTTTTTATCTCTGGGACCTGCCGACCCAATTCAAAACCAAATTAAACGCCATGAACCTGACGCGATTATTTGTGCAGGCTTCTTTGAGCCAGATGTCCTCCGCCTTATCCAAAAGCTGGGCAAACCTGTTGTTCTGTTAGATAACACGAGCGATGAACTAACGCATCTCAATCCAGATAACCGTCAAGGTGCAATGTTAGCAACGGATCATCTCATTAAACTAGGTCGTCGCCGTATCGCATTTATTTCTGGTTCCCAAGCGCATTATAGTATCCGAGAACGGGTACATGGCTATCATAAGTCTTTGTTTAATCATCAATTACTGGCAGACCCTGATTTATTTGTCACGATTAATGATGCCTTGCCATTAGATAGCGCAACCGAAGAAGTCACGGCGCAACTATTAGCCTTACCGACACCGCCTGATGCCATTGTTTGCTACAACGATGCGGTTGCTCTTGCTGCCATGCGAGCGTGTCAGCAAAAAGGGTATTCGATTCCAAAAGATATTGCGGTGATTGGATTTGATGATATCGATGCAGCGCAACACGCCAACCCTCCGCTTTCAACGATTCGAATTGAAAAAGGGGAATTAGGAAAGCTAGGTGTGGAGAGCCTCTTGAATCTATCTACAGATAAGTTATCCATGGTCCTTCCTGTCTCACTTTGCATCCGACAAAGTACGCAACCGACTCTATTTAAGGAGTAATGCATGATGAATTACCCTGACTTTCGCCAACGTGAACCCCTTTTGAATCACATCCAGCAAACCATGGCGTTTTACTATCCTCGGTGTGTGGATACGACTGGCGGGATGTATCACTTTTTAAAAGACAACGGCGATATTTATGATGCAAGTACAAGGCATCTGGTGAGCAGCACACGCTATGTGTTCACCTTTGCAATGGCGTACAGTCAATTTAAAAAGCCTGAATATTTAGAAATGACAAAGCATGCGGTGTCATTTTTAAGGTCTGCACACCGAAATGCAGAAACAGAAGGCTATGCATGGGAAGTTTGCTGGAAAGACGGCACTGCCACCGTACTAGATGAAACCAACCATTGTTATGGATTGGCATTTGTTTTACTCGCTTATGCCCATGCGCTGATGGCAGGCATCCCAGAAGCTAGGTCATGGTTAGACGAAACCTATGCGCTCATGGAAAAACGTTTCTGGGAACCAACTTACGGCTTGTATGCAGATGAAGCAACGGGGGATTGGCAGTTAAAACCGTACCGTGGGCAGAATGCCAACATGCATGCCTGCGAAGCCATGCTAACTGCCTTTGAGGCAACGGGTGACACAAAATATCTACATCGTGCAGAAGAATTAGCAAAAAACATCACCATTCGGCAAGCGGCATTAGCTAACAATATGATGTGGGAACATTATCAAGCGAACTGGCAAGTAGATTGGGAATACAACAAAGATGATAAAACGAATATTTTCCGCCCTTGGGGCTACCAACCGGGTCACCTAACAGAGTGGGCAAAGCTCCTCTTGATCATGGAACGTTTTAAAGACCACTTGCAGGGTGATAGCGAATGGCTGTTACCCAAAGCCATTACGTTATTTGATACGGCCATGGATAAAGCATGGGATAGAGAACATGGCGGCTTATTTTATGGCTTTGGGCCTGAAGATGAAATTTGTGATAGCGATAAATACTTTTGGGTCCAAGCAGAAAGCCTAGCGACAGCAGCCCTATTAGCCAACCGAACCGGTAATGAAAAGTACTGGGCGTGGTACAACCAATTATGGATCTACAGCTGGGATCATATGATCGACCACCAGCATGGCGCTTGGTACCGAATTTTATCCGCTGACAACAAAAAATATTCCGATGAAAAGAGCCCAGCAGGCAAAGTGGATTATCACACCATGGGTGCCTGCTATGAAGCATTGAATGTACTAGGATAAATAAAGATCCCCCCATTCTTACCCTATTGTTTAAACCATCATGATGAACATTGAAAAGAGAATTTCATGACGCAACCAACTACTCTCCCCCGTTTTGTAGCAGCTGGAGAAGCACTTACCGACATTATTCGTACAGGCCCTGACACTTGGGTGACTAAAGTAGGTGGGGCGACGTGGAACGTTGGCCGCGTAATGGCGAAGCTCGGCGTGCCAAGTGGTTTTGCAGGCGCAATTAGTAAAGATGTATTTGGCCAAGCGCTGCATGAAGCAACAGAAGCTGCAGGTCTGGATATGCGCTTCTTACAGCAACCGGCAAAGTCGCCGCTACTCGCGATTGTGCATGAAACACAGCCACCAAAGTACTTCTTTATTGGGGATGATAGTGCCGATCTTCACTTTGATCCAAGCCTACTGCCAGCAGGCTGGATGGATGCAGTGGAGTGGGTACACTTTTGCGGTGTTAGCTTAGCCAGACAGCCATTAGCTGATAAGTTAGTGGCCTTAGCGGCAGAGCTAAAATCGCATGGCGTAAAAATTAGCTATGACCCTAATTTCCGTCTAATGATGGATGAACAGTATGATCCAATTTTAGAAAAAATGACCAAGCTAGCAGATATTGTCAAAGTATCTGATGAGGATCTAGTAGGCTTGTTCCGACATGATGACATTGATGCTTCCTTCGACAAATTAAGAAGCTGGAACCCTGAGTCCGCTTATTTATATACCCGTGGTGAACAGGGCGCCTCTATTCACATTGGCACACAAAGCTGGCACTGCAAACCGCCTAAAATTGAAGTGATTGATTCGGTGGGCGCTGGAGATGCGAGTATTGGTGGCTTGCTTTACAGTGTTATGTATCATGCAGATCGCTCTTGGGAAGAACACTTACGTTTCTCTGTAGCGGCCGGCGCAGGTGGATGCTTATCTGCGGGAGCCAATCCGCCATCAGTGGAGCTGATCGATAGCTTATACGCCCAAACTGTTGCAACTTCGCTGTAAATATTGAGCAGGTAGCCAAATCATTTGGCTACCTGCATGATTTACTCAGTATCCGCCAATTGCTCAAACAACTCTTCAATTTGAGATGGGTTGAAAACGGTAATCCCATGCTGGGTGAGTAATGCAGTTGTAACACCCATCCCTTCTCTTAGTTGAGACTGAAAACTACCATCATATATTTGAACATTGCCACAAGATGGGCTCCGAGCCATTAATAAGGCAAATTGGCATTGATTCGCCTTTGCCAAGGCCAACGCCTTTTCTGCACCAGCCTTAAAAGCGGATGTCACATCTTGTTTATCTGCGGTTTGAACCATCGCCAAGGCCCGCCAAACATCTCGCCCATCCCCATGAATAATTTCTGCTGCGGAACGAGGCACTGGTAAGTCCCCCGCCATTTCCGGGCAGATAGGAATAACCTTTGCAATGTTCGCGAGCTGATTCACTAGCGAGGCGCTCATCCCTTTTGTTTGGCCGTCGTAGCGAACGGGATCGCCAAGTAGACATGCACTCACGAGTACAGAGGGCTTTTGAACTCCTTCCGTATTAGTCGCCAAAGCACACTCCTAAACGTCGCCCGTCTTCAATCAATGAATGATTCGTTGGCACCACTTTTCTTGGGCCCAATGCTTCTTCCACAGGTACGGCAACAATCTCATTATTTCTTAGCGCCACTAACACCCCAAACTGATGTTTGCCGGCACACTCCGCCGCCGCCACGCCAAATCTCGTGGAAAGAAGACGATCATAACTAGTCGGTGAACCACCACGTTGTAAATGACCCAACACGGTCACACGGGATTCTAACTTTGTTCGTTGTTCAAGTTCTTTTGCGACCACATGCCCGATGCCACCCATATGAATAGGGTCAGTTAGGCGAGCATCCGTTTGGCTAACAATGCAACCATCAGGCAACAAAGCACCTTCCGCCACACACACTAAGGAGTAGCGCATACCTTCACTGTGTCGTTGCAATACCTTTTGACACACCGCTTCCCACGTCCAATCAATCTCTGGCAAAAGAATCACGTCAGCAGCACCAGCAAGCCCACCAGCTAACGCAATCCACCCTGCACTTCGCCCCATCACCTCCACCACCATGACTCGATGATGCGAAGAAGCCGTCGTCGCTAAACGCTCTAAAGCATCGCTAACAATCGAAACTGCCGTATCAAAACCAAACGTCTGATCCGTGGCAGCTAAATCATTATCAATGGTCTTTGGCACACCAATAATAGGAATATTCATTGCCGCAAGTTGCCCTGCCAATTGCATCGTACCATCACCACCGATGGTAACGAGGACATCAATACCTAATTCATTCACCGTTTTAAGCATATCTGCAGAACGATCTTCAGACTTCATCGTTCCATCTGACAACATCGTCCGATAATGCCAGGGGTCTCCTTTATTTGACGTACCTAGAATCGTCCCGCCTTGAGGCAAGAGTCCTTCTGTCATGCCCAGTGTAAGTACACTTGTACGCCCTTCCACCAGTCCTTCGAAACCATCCTCAATACCAATCACTTTGGCATCAAATTGTCGAATAGCTGTCTGCGTCACCGCACGGATGACTGCATTAAGCCCAGGGCAATCACCACCACCAGTTAAAATCCCAATCGTGAGTTGCTTCATTTTTTATCCTTTTTTTACCCACTAGGTGAGTCCTTTGATGATCATGCCAAGCGTAACAGTTGCTAACAAACATCTATAACCAATTTGCTGAGCCCATTTTGGCAGATAAGAAAGCAGAAACTGCCCCAGAAAACTCCCCAATTGCATACACGCAACCAATACAACAAGCCAGTTTAACCAAGCAAAGGAAAATGAAATCTGATGCATGCCAAAGAAAGCACTAAAAGAGGAACCTAGCATAATAAAGAAGGTACAAAACTGACTCAGTTCCACTGCCATCTTCATTTCTTCATTATTGCTTAGATAAAACCAAGGCACCAGAAATACGCTCCCCCCTACGCCCAACATGCCAGCGGTACTAGCAACCATTGCTAAGCATGTCGATTCTGTCGGCAATTCACGGCGAAATATATGTGCATGCCTAAAGATCGCCTCTCCAAACAAGAGTGACATCAATAAGTAGGCAATAAACAGTATCTGAAGCGTCTTGCCACCTAGGCTAATTGCCAACCATCCGCCTGCGAGTGCGCCAATAAACAGTACAGGGGTAAATCGAAATACCTGCTTGTATTTTTCCGGGGATTTGAGACAACGTGGCAACACATGAATTCCACTATTCACTAACATCACGATGACGACTACTTGGATGGTACTTAGCATATCCAAAGGTGAATTGACTTCGTTTGTCGTCTCAAATAGCGCCGGAACTAGAAAAAAGCCGCCACCAAACCCAAAGCAGCGAAAGCATACGCCACACAGTAAACCAAGAATCACAATATTCATCTTTATCTCTCATTTGGTAGAGAGCATATGTTATGAAAACACTTCAAAGACATAAATAATGGAAAATGACATTCAACCCATCTAAAATGCCAACTTGGTTCAATCTATCTCTGTGCGTAGAAAAATGAAAAAAGCAGATATTCAAGAGTGGGAACACCTTCCCAACCCGATTGTTGCAATCGAAAAAAACTATTCTAAGAATGCGTATTTAGCGCCACACCGCCATCAGCGACATCAACTGTTATTTGCAGCAACGGGGATGATGGAAGTCAGCACAGAATCCGGACAATGGATTATCCCAAGCAACCAAGCGGTTTGGATTCCAAGCGAAACTGAACATGCGGTGAAAATGCTAAGCAGCGTCACTACTTGCAGCATCTATATCAAACCGGAAGCAATCGAAGAGGCTAGCTTGCATTGTGAAGTGAAAATCATCTCTGACTTAGTTAAACAACTACTCATCCATGCCGCATCAATTGACATGCGGCAAGTGTTAACAAAAAGAGAATCATTGATTTTAGATTTGCTGCTAGTAGAAGTCCCGCTTCTGCCGAGCGCAAATTTTGGATTACCGCTACCGTCTGCCCACCCAATGCTCAAACAACTTTGTGAACGCTTTTTACGGATGCCAAACATCCATCAGCCGATGGAAGAGTGGTATGAAAGCCTACATATTAGTAGAAGAACATTTAGCAGGCACTTTGTAAAACAAACCCAAAAAACGTTTAGTGAGTGGATTCAATTAGCGTGTCTTTTTCATGCGATTCCACGTATTCATCAGGGCGAATCCATTAGCAAAATTGCATTAGACATTGGGTTTGAACATCCAAGTGCTTTTTCATTGATGTGCAAGCGAATGACTGGGCATAACCCCAGTCATTTTCAAGCATAAGCTACATTACTTAATGCAAACCGCACGGATCTGCGGCATATCGGTAAATCCTTGCAAGACTTTTTCAATACCATCTTGCTTAAGCGTTCGCATCCCTTCTTCTAAGGCAATCGCGAGTAGTTCTGCCACCCTCGCATGGTTTTGAATGGCCTTTTTAGAAGCATCCGACCCAACCAGTAATTCATGTAAGCCAAGGCGACCTTTATAACCAGAGCCTTGGCAAACATCGCACCCTTTTTTGCGATAGAGAGTGAATTTCCCTTCGGCGTTTGCGAAGTCTTTCTTCCAATCTTGCAGTAGCTTTTGCTTTTCTTGCTGAGGATTTTCTTTCCAACGAGAAGTCTGTAACAGCTCTTCCGCATATTCTTCAACTAGTTGCAACATCTCGGCATCAGATGGCTGATACGCTTCCTTACAACTTGGGCATAAACGCTTTGCTAAGCGCTGAGCCAATATTCCTAGTAACGCATCGGCAAAGTTAAATGGGTCCATCCCCATATCTAACAAGCGAATAATTGACTCTGGCGCACTGTTGGTATGTAGCGTCGCCAGCACCAAATGCCCTGTCAACGAAGCTTCGATACCAATCGATGTTGTCTCCTTGTCTCGCATTTCACCCACCATGATCACATCTGGGTCTGCACGCAAGAAAGACTTCATCGCAGTTGCAAAAGTTAATCCTGCTTTCGGGTTCATCTGAACCTGCCGCAGCCCTTTTTGGGTAATTTCAACCGGGTCTTCAGCAGTCCAAATCTTGGTTTCTGAGGTATTGAGATACTTGAGCACCGAATGCAAGGTGGTAGTTTTACCAGATCCAGTCGGGCCACAAACAAAGAATAATCCATACGGTTTATTCACTACATTCACTAACCGTTGGTGGTTATTTTTAGATAACCCTAACTTCTCTAGCGGAATCGGCTCGCCTGCTGCCAAAATACGCAGCACCACATCTTCCAAACCGCCAGAAGTAGGCACAGTGGCAACGCGAAGTTCGATATCTAGCGGACCAAATTTTTTAAATTTGATTTTTCCATCTTGTGGTCTTCTTCGCTCCGAAATATCTAGATCACACATAATTTTAATACGTGTGATTAACGGCTCGCGATAACTGGAAGGCACTTCAATATAGGGCACCAAGGTACCATCCCGACGAAAGCGAATTTCGGTTTTATTTCTACCAGGATAAGGCTCAATATGAATATCGCTGACACCTTGATTGTAAGCATCCACAATGATTTTATTTACTAACTTGACGAGTTCATTGTCTTGCGCAGCACTCACATCTTCTGACGTGACAACTTCACTCACATCATCTTCCATATCCGACAAAATATCGGTGATATGACTGCCATCATCCCCGTTCCCCGCACCATAAAAAGCATCAAGGGTCGCATTGAAATCCACAGTTGTTGCTACCGCATAAATCAGCTGACCTTGAGGATACAATTGTTGGGCAACCCGCGTATTGCGAATTTGCTCAGGATCTTTTGTCAGTATGACAATCCCGCTAGTGGTCTCTTCTAGCGGTAACCATTGTTGTTCTTCTAAAAACTCGCGTTTTAAAGACTTCAGCAAATTCAATGGTTTGATTAATCCAGCCTTAAACGGCCGATAGGGAACTTGGTAAAAGTGAGCGAGTGCTTGGCCAATCGACTCTTTACTCACTTGAAACTCTTCGATCAAGGTTGATTCGAAGTCTTTGTTTTTTCGTCTCGCAGAAATTTGCGCCAAGCGCATTTCTGCAAGTGCAATCACCCCATCTTGTATCAAATAGTCGTAACGAGATTTTGCAACGAACACGCCCGCCTGACGCTGGCGCAATGCAATCGCCAGTGTTTTTGCAATTTCAATGACGCCTTCTAATGCCAATAAAGAAAATGGCTGATTGTCTTTTTGGTTAATCAGCTGCAAAACGCCGACAAGGCTATTATCGCGCTCGTCTAGAATGGGGGAGACCAACATTTGTCTCGTCACGTAACCGGTACGTTTATCGACTTCAGACAAATGCTTTAGTTGAGGGCTGTATCGAGAAAGCTCGTTCTCATCATAAACATTCGCAATATTTAAACGACGTTTATGTAAGGCGCAAAACCCAGCAATACTTTGTTCGGATATCGGTAAGCGAATATCTTTAAAGGCATTTAAACCGGTTTTAACTTTGGAAATAATGGAGGTCTGATCTTCAGAAAGCACATAAATCGTTAAACGATCTGCGCCAAAATGATGGCAAAGTTCAGCAGATAACTCTACCATCAATTCATCTACATCTTGGGTCGCATGGATTTTATTGACAAGTGTTTGCAGGTGCCGATGAAAATTTAAACGCTCACTGACATCCACCATTTGCGTCACACCAAATGACTGCTCACTCATCTGCCTATCTCCCAATTAGATCAGTACGTTTCTCCCAATAAAGTAAGTATGACATGAATACGTCATTATTGACGAGCCAAGCGTAAGTTTGGAGGCATGCCTTGCGGGAAATTTGTTCTAAATGGGTTGATATCCAAGCCACCACGTCTAGTGTAACGTGCGTACACACTTAATTTCAGTGGTTTTAATTCGCGCATAATATCGGTAAAAATTCGCTCTACACATTGCTCGTGAAACTCATTGTGTTGTCTAAACCCAATCAGGTAACGAAGTAGGCTTTCTTGGCTAATTTGTTGACCAACATAATGAATTTGTACACTGCCCCAATCCGGCTGCCCGGTTACTAGGCAGTTAGACTTTAATAAATGAGAAATCAGCACTTCTTCTACTGGCGCTTCGCCCTCTTCCGCATTCACAGGCGCAAATGCTAATCGCGAAGGATCTGGATCATACTGATCTACTTCAATATCTAAGCCATCGATACAATAACCTTCTAACTTACCAATACTTTGCGCGTCATACTTAGCAAGCTCATGGAGTTGAACCATCACACCAGCACCAGCCGCCGACGAAAGGTCTTTCACCAAACGAGTCCTCATTTCATCCCAGCTAGAAATGCGTGTTTGGTTAAAGCTATTTAAGTAAAGCTTGAAGGATTTAGATTCAATTAAACAAGGAGAGTCGGCTGGAATCGTAAAAACCGCAATTGCTACTTGTGGTTTACCTTTAGCATTTAACCAAGACAACTCGTAACCGTTCCAAATATCTACGCCCATAAAGGGTAGCTGATTAGCCTGAATACTGAGTTCATCACGCTTTCCTTGCCTAGGAATAGGAAACAATAATTCTGGCGCATAGGTATCTCGATAAGTAACCGTTTTGCCTAGCGGAGAAGCCTCAGGCACACCTGCATTTGAATGAATAGCATCAGACATAATCAACAACTTTTGGAACAATCATAGATAGAGAAATGCTAACACACGCGGGCTAGCAATAAAGAAAAACACTTAGGAAATTTTAAATCAAAGAAGCGCAGCAAAGAACATCGAGTACATACGAAAAAAAATCAGGCGAACGCGCACCCCCATGGCACGTTTCGCCTCGGGACAACACCCTCCCCAAAACAGAAAGGTGGACAGCGGATATCGCCCACCTTTCCGAACAGGATGCTAGCAGACCTTTAGTTATGCTTAGGCTTTACTAGCTTTCGTAAACCGACGGTAATACTCGATCAGATTACGTGTAGAGCTGTCATGCTCAGAAACTTCTGAACCATCAACCAATTGCTGGTGGATCTTCTTGGCTAATTGTTTGCCTAGTTCAACCCCCCATTGGTCAAATGAGTTAATCCCCCAGATTGTACCTTGTACAAAGATTTTATGCTCGTACAACGCAATCAAAGCACCTAGGTTATGGGCATCCAGATTCGATACCAAAATCGTATTGGTTGGTCGATTACCATCAAATACACGGTGCGGAATCATTTGCTCTAACTCATCTCCAGACAAGCCTTGCGCGACAAGTTCTGCACGAACTTCCTCTGCGGTTTTACCTTGCATAAAGGCTTGTGCTTGAGCAAATACGTTAGAAAGCAGAATGTCATGGTGACCAGGCATCGAGTGACGACCATCAATCGAACAAATTAAATCGATTGGGGAAATGTGTGTACCTTGATGCAATAATTGGTAGTAAGCATGCTGACCATTAATCCCTGTCTCACCCCAAATAATTGGAGCCGTCTCATGGTCTACTCGCTCACCTTCACGGTTCACTTGTTTACCATTCGATTCCATATCTAACTGCTGGATGTAAGATGGGAAACGATGTAAATACTGATCATAAGGGGCGATGACATGCGAGCCACCACCATAGAAGTTCATGTACCAAATACCCAGTAGACCAAGTAATACCGGCATATTTTTCTCTAATGGCGCATTTCTAAAATGCTGATCCATTAGGTGAGCACCATTTAGCAACTCATAGAAGTGATCACGACCCAGCGCCAATACAATCGGCAAACCGATAGAAGACCAAACAGAGAAACGACCGCCAACCCAATCCCAGAACTCAAACATATTCTGCGGATCAATACCAAAATCCACCACACGTTGACGGTTGGTAGAAACGGCAACAAAGTGCTTCGCAATCGCCTTTTCATCTTTCGCAGAGGCTAAGAACCATTCGCGGGCAGTTTTTGCATTCGTTAACGTTTCTTGCGTCGTAAAGGTTTTTGATTCAATCACGAACAAGGTGCTAGCCGGATGCACTTCTTTTAGCGTTTCGGCAATTTGGCTGCCGTCAACGTTCGATACAAAGTGCATTTTCATACGAGGGTGCGCGTAAGGCTTCAGCGCTTCGTATACCATCTGAGGACCAAGATCAGATCCACCAATACCAATAGAGACAACATCGGTAATCGGTTGGCCGGTATAACCCAACCAGTCGCCAGTGCGAACGCTATGCGCGAAAGCACACATGCGGTCCAACACCGCATTCACTTTTGGCATAATGTTTTCACCATCAACCAAAATCGGGCTATTTGTGCGATTACGCAACGCCACATGCAAGACAGCACGCTTCTCGGTGAAGTTGATCTTTTCACCGTTAAACATCGCAGCAATGCGCTGACTCATGCCACGTTCACGCGCCAAATTAACCAACATATCCATCGTATCTTGGTTGATACGGTTCTTCGAGTAATCAAGAAGAATACCGCCCACTTGCAATGAGAAGCGTTCAAAACGCTGCTCATCTTGCGCAAATAAATCGCGCATGTGGTGGTGACTATTTTCTCTAAAGTGAGCCCACAAGGCTTCCCATGCTTTAGTTTCTGTTAATTTGGACATGATTAGACGTCTTCCCCGTTCCTAACTCGTTTTTCTCTCAAACTACGCTTAGCTTTTTCTAATTGTGAAATGGCTTCTGGTCCGCGTTTTAACGCAACACCAACCGCCAATACATCAATAATGACCAACTGCACCAACCGAGACAGCATCGGAGCATATACTTCCACATCCTCTTGAACATCCGCCCCTAAGGCGACCGTTGCAATTCGTGCCAAAGGCGTACCTGATGGCGTAATGGCAATCACCTTAGCGCCGACAGATAGCGCCATTTGTACAGAATGAATAATGTCGGTAGATCGGCCACTTGCAGATACGGCCACCACCACATCCCCAGCATTTAGCACCGCTGCCGCCATGCGATGCACATGGGGATCACTATAAGCAGCCGTTGGGACGCCGTAACGGAAGAATTTATGTTGTGCATCTTCGGCAATAATGCCGGAGTTACCTTGGCCATAAAATTCGATACGCTTTGCTTCGCTTAACAACAAAATGCCCTGTTGCAAAGACAGGGCAGATAAGTCATTTCGACATTTCAATAGCGCAGAGATCGTGTTATCAAACACTTTGGCAGAAAGATCAGAAACAGAATCTTCCAGCGTGACACTGCTATGGACAAAAGGTACTCCACTGGCCAAGCTATTGGCTAAACGACGTTTAAAGTCAGATAAACCATCGCATCCCATACTTCGGCAAAAACGAATCACCGTCGGTTGGCTTACTTGCGCAACCCGCGCAATTTCAGCCACCGGTGCTTCAACTGCCCAGCGAGGTTGTTCCAACACCTGCTTAGCCACTAGACGCTCGGCTTTTGGCAAATTATTTAGCTGATGATTGATTCGATTTAGCACCCTCTTGCCCTTTTATAAATGATTTGCTTGCTAATTGTTTTGAGTTAGAGCCGCTATCGTACCAAATTCATGCTAGTTAAGTCTGCTATTCACCAGACTCACGTAAGAATTGCTGTAGCGCAGCGGTTGCACCAGTAAAGGCTGGGTACTTTGCTTGAATAACAAAAACTGGCACGTTCGACATATAGGTCGAGAAACGACCTTTATCTTTAAATCGAGCGATAAATGGAGAATCTGCAAAGTACTCGCCTAGTCTAGGCACAATGCCACCACCAATGTAACAACCACCACGCGCACCTAAGGTCAGCACCAAATTTGCAGCGGCAGTTGCCAACATGGCACAAAATAGATCAATCGTTTCTCGGCATTGTGCATCCGCATTCGACACACCTAATGTCGAAATATCAGCAGGGCCAAAGTCTAGCTTTTCAACGCTATTTAATTCGCAAACCGCTTCATAGATCAGTGGCAGGCCCATCGGCTCTGCACCACCACCGCCACACAAGAATCGCTCAAAAGAAATATGGGCATCATTCCCCAGCTTTTGCTGAACCAATGCCATCAATGCACGTTCTTTTTCATTAAATGGGGAAACAGTTGCGTGCCCTCCTTCACCAGAAAGTGCAATCCAGCCACCATGTCCATTTGGTACTAGCCCAGAGACACCTAAGCCGGTTCCTGCACCAATTAGCGCAATAGCAGCACCATCCACAACCTCTCCACCACATACTTTGTGAACTTCTTCGGAAGACAAATGAGGAAGCGCCAAAGCCAATGCAGAAAAATCGTTCAGCATGAGCAGTTTTTTGAGACCCAACTCTGCTTGCAAGCCTGAAATAGAAAATTGCCAGCTATGGTTAGTCATCTTCACCACATCACCAGCAATCGGATTGGCAATGCCAAAAGCCGCATATTCAGGGCGATTATGCGATTCTGCGTAACCTACCGTCGTTAAATATGCTTCAATCGCTTCAAGCAAGCTTCCATAACTACTAGTAGGTAAAACGTGTTCATTATGAAAGCGGAAACTTGTATTCACTTCTGTTGGGTCGACCAAAGCAAAACGAGCATTGGTTCCGCCAATATCAGCAATTAACCATGGTCGAAGGTTATTCTGCATAAAATACCTCGACATCTGCTGCTGTATCACATAAGACAAAGCTCACTGGCCATGTCTTCGAAGGCGCTTCGCATGCTTTATCAAATACAGCCTTTTTGGCACTACCCGCAAACTGGAGGAATACTTTACCGGCTTGATTAATCGCAGGCAGTGTCAAACTCATGCGATCAGTTGGTGCGACTGCGCCAACCTGTGCTAAACAAATAGGTGCATCATTCGCCAATCCGGCATCTAAAGCTGGGCTAGCAGGAAACAAGGATGCCGTATGTCCATCGTCACCCATTCCCAAAACCACCACTGAAAATGGAAGTCCTAAATGTGTAAAAGTTGCATTTAATCGGCTTTCTGCGTCACTAGCAGAAGCTTCAGAGCCAAACATCGGGATAAACGTGGCAGATGCCGCTTGTCCTTGTAGCAAATGCGTTCGCACTAGCGCTGCATTACTACCACTATCGGATTCAGGCACCCAACGCTCATCTACTAAAGTAACGATGACACGATCCCAAGGCAGCTCCATTTCACGCAATTGTTCAAATACAGGAACAGGAGATTTCCCACCAGACACTGCAATCACAGCAGAGTCTTGGTTCGCAAGCGTTGCACTTAATTGCTGAGCAATCGCTTTTGCAATTGCAGAGGATTGCTCAGAGATTTGATTAAACACATGCAGTTTCATCTTGCTTATGCCTCTTCATGCCAAGACAAACCATCACGAGATAACAACGCAGAAGAAGCTGCAGGTCCCCAAGTACCAGCAGTATACGGCTTAGGCGCACTTCCATCTTGAGACCAAACAGACATGATTGGCTCAACCCATTTCCACGCCTGCTCAAGTTCATCTTGACGCACAAATAAGGAAAGATTGCCGCGAATGGTATCTAACAATAGTCGCTCATAAGCATCCGCACGGCGGATAGAAGAACTCGCCGCAAAATCCAGGTCCAAGTGCACTTGTTGTAAGCGCATATTGTCACCAGGCGCTTTGGCCAAGAAGTAGAGCTTCATGTGCTCTTCGGGCTGTAAGCGAATCACCAACTTATTAGGAGAACTAATACCACCTGGCGCAGGGAAGATTTGATGAGGAACATCGCGGAAATTAATCACAATTTCGGCTAGGCGGTCGGCCATACGCTTACCGGTTCGAAGGAAGAATGGCACGCCAGCCCAACGCCAGTTTGCAATTTCACAGCGCAGCGCCACAAAAGTTTCTGTTTTACTTTCTGTTGCAACACCGTCTTCTTGCAAGTAGCCAACCACAGGTTGTCCACGTGATGCACCAGCTTTATATTGACCGCGTACCGTTTTGGTTAGCACGTCTTCTTGAGAATATGGCACTAAGGCACGAAGCACTTTTAACTTTTCATCCCGAATCGCATCAGAATCTAAGCTAAATGGCGGCTCCATTGCGACAAAGCAAAGCATTTGAAGCAAATGGTTTTGCACCATATCTTTTAGTGCGCCAGTATGGTCATAAAAACCACCACGCTTTTCGATGCCAACTTCTTCAGCAATCGTAATTTGAACATCGCTGATCCACTCTCTTCTCCAGAGCGGGTCAAATAGCGCATTACCAAAACGTAGTGCCATCAGGTTTTGTACCGACTCTTTACCTAGATAATGGTCAATGCGATAAATTTGGTTTTCTTTGAAGAAACGGCCAACTGATTGGTTAATCTCATTGCTAGAACTAAGATCATGACCAAGCGGTTTTTCCAACACAACACGGACATTGTCACCATTCATTTGTTGGGCGGCCAAGTTTTGGCAAATACCGGTAAATAATGAAGGGCTTGTAGAGAGATAATATACGGTTACTTCCGCAGGCACTTCGTCAACAGCAGTTTTCAAAGCTGGGTAATCTTCAGCATTTTCAGCATCCACTTTGACATAAGCGATGCGTGCAGCAAAAGTAGCCCAAACCTCATCAGACCAATCAGACTTAGGCAAAAATTCTTTTGCTTTGCCAGTAACCTGAGATAGATAGTCATCCTGGCTAAAATCACGACGCCCTAAGCAGAGAATACGGCCAACGCCCAAACTACCAGAACGATGCGCTTGATATAAAGCAGGTAGTAACTTGCGCATCACAAGATCGCCAGTTCCACCAAACAAGACCATATTAAAAGATTGAGTCGTTGACACCGTGCACTTCCTCTCTACTTATACACATTCATGTGCTATAGCTTAATTATTACCAGCAAAATGGCAGATTACCAATTTTGAGTGCAATGAGTACCCATACGGATAAGCATCTTATGTAGTTATACTACTTTTAAAAACAACAACTGTCCAGCAGAATCAAATAAACCAGCAAATACATACCTTTACGTGATATTTGCATAGGTAAATTCACTTTTACTGTACAGAATTTCACCTTGACACTTTGATCGTCATGACGTTAAATGTAGTTATCCTACAAGAGAATTACGACCATGCCTTTGCACAGCACACTAATTGCCGTTACTGAACGGATCAAAGAACGCAGCGCCCAAAGCCGAGCACGCTACGAAGCAAGGATGAAAGCAGCCAAACAAAATGGCGTTACTCGCGATCATATTTCTTGCACCAACGTTGCACACGCTTATGCCGCCATGCCGCAGAATGATAAATTAGTACTAAAAGCTGCAAAGGCACCGAATATTGGTATCGTTACCGCTTATAACGACATGCTTTCTGCTCATCAGCCTTATGCTGGGTATCCAGAGATCATCAAAGCCGCAGCAAGAAAAAGCAACGCAACAGCACAAGTTGCTGGCGGCACACCAGCCATGTGCGATGGCGTCACACAAGGCCAACCAGGCATGGAACTATCCCTGTTTAGCCGCGACATTATTGCAATGAGCACTGCAATTGCCTTATCTCATCATGTATTTGACGGAGCACTTTACCTTGGTGTCTGCGACAAAATCGTTCCAGGTCTTTTAATTGGTGCATTGCGTTTTGGCCACCTTCCGGCTGTCTTTGTGCCAGCAGGCCCAATGACTTCAGGCATTTCAAACTCTGAAAAAGCAAAGATTCGCCAACTGTACGCAGAAGGCAAAGTGGGTCGCGATGCATTGCTAGAATCCGAAATGGGCTCTTACCATAGCGAAGGCACCTGTACCTTCTACGGCACAGCAAACAGCAACCAAATGCTGATGGAGATTATGGGCTTACACATGCCTGGCTCTGCATTCGTTACGCCAAACACCCCTCTTCGCCATGCACTCACAGAAGCAGCTACCGTTCAAGCCATCAAACTAAGCCAAGAAGGCATCTCTACTTCTGACATCATTACAGTAGAAAGCATTGTTAACGGTATTGTTGGTTTACTGGCAACTGGCGGCTCCACCAATCACGCCATCCACTTACCAGCCATTGCAAAAGCTGCTGGCATTGAAATTAACTGGGATGATTTCAGTGAACTATCAGCAGTCGTACCATTACTGGCAAAAGTCTATCCAAACGGCAAAGCAGACGTTAACCACTTCCATGCCGCAGGTGGAATGGCACTACTCATCAGAGAGCTAATTAGTGCCGGTTTATTACATGAAGACGTGCAAACCGTTGTTGGCAAAGGTCTTTCCAATTACACGCAAGAACCAACACTAGTTGACGGTGAACTAGCTTGGAAAGATGGCGCCACAACCAGTGGTGACGACACAGTAATCGCCAGCGCAAAAACACCATTTAGTGCAGATGGCGGGCTACGCCTACTTGCCGGCAATCTTGGCCGCTCAGTGATTAAAATCTCTGCCGTCGCACCTGAGCATCGCAAAGTAACCGCCCCTGCAGTGATCTTTGATCATCAAGACGAGCTACTTGCCGCATTTAAGCGTGGTGAACTTGAAAAAGACTTTATTGCAGTGATTCGCTTCCAAGGACCAAAAGCGAATGGCATGCCAGAACTTCACAAGCTAACACCAACCTTAGCCGTACTTCAAGAAAGAGGCTTTAAAGTTGCACTAGTAACGGACGGACGTATGTCCGGCGCATCAGGCAAGGTTCCTGCAGCCATTCACATGAGCCCCGAAGTACTGTCAGGTGGACCACTAGGAAAAGTACGTAACGGTGACATCATTACCTTAGATGCAGAAGCCGGAACCGTAACCGCTGACGTAGACGCAAATGAATGGGCAACGCGTGAAATTGCTTCAGCAAATTTAACCAACAACCAATTTGGATTTGGACGCGAGCTATTCACAGGTCTAAGACAAATGGCAGGTGATGCAGAAGCTGGCGCAATGACCTTTGGCTTCCAAGACTAATAGAGAAAGAGGCTTAACCGCATGACACTCGATCAAATTATTGCAGCAACAACGGTAATGCCTGTTATCGTCATTGATGATTTAGACACTGCCGTCCCACTTGCCCAAGCGCTAGTTGCTGGTGGAATTAGAACGCTAGAAGTGACACTACGCACGCCAAAAGCACTAGAAGCAATTAAGTTAATTAAAGCAGAAGTGCCAGATGCCATTCTCGGCGCTGGCACGATCACCACTGCCAGTCAGCTAGATGCAGTGATCGAGGCAGGCGCCAGCTTTGGTGTTAGTCCTGGCAGCACACCGGCATTCCTTGAAAGCATAAAAAAAAGCGGCCTACCATTTTTACCAGGCGTCATGACACCTTCAGAAGCAATGGTTGCCCGAGACGCCGGCTTTGCAGTGTTAAAACTATTCCCTGCAGTACCTGCGGGTGGCGTGAAATTACTAGAAGCCATTAGAGGCCCATTACCAGAGATTAAATTCTGCCCAACAGGTGGAATCTCCCCGCAAACCGCACCAGATTTTCTAAAATTGCCAAACGTTGTATGTATTGGTGGATCTTGGCTAACACCGAAAGAAGCCATTGCAAGCAAAAACTGGGATGAAATTACACGCCTAGCGAAAGAAGCAGCTTCTCTACGTGGTTAAACAAGAATACAAGTAAAAAACACCTATAAAGCACCACCATTTTCGTGACTCAGCTGATGTTTTTAAAACATAGCTGAAGAACTCACCCAAAATGGTGGTGTTTTTACTTACCAAACCCTCTCGAATAATCTACCTCATATCAATTTCAGGTATAATCTAAAGTTTGTAATTGTAACTTAGAGGTTTAGCATGCCAATTTACGCATATCGTTGCAGCAGCTGCGGTTTTGCCAAGGACGTGCTGCAAAAGATTTCTGATGCACCACTAACAGACTGTCCTGAATGCAAACAGCCCTGCTTCTCCAAGCAACTAACCGCGGCTGGTTTTCAACTAAAAGGATCTGGCTGGTACGTGACCGACTTTAGAGGTGGTTCTTCTAGCTCGGCTACAGTAAACGCAACCTCACCAAAGCCTGCAGAATCAACAACAACAGAAACCACTAGCACAACGACAGCAAGCGCCCCCGCTTGTGGAACCTCAGGTGGTTGCGGATGTCACTAATCAGACTTCGAAAATACCTTCTAACTGGCCTATTAATTTGGGTACCGATGGTGATTACACTTTGGGTACTCCAATTAATTATTGGAACCTTAGATGGGATCTTTCATTGGCTCCCACCACAATGGCAGCCAGAGTCTTTAATCCAATTTAACCTACCACTTTTTGGGCAAGTTAAAGGATTACCCGGCTTAGGCGTTGTCATTACACTGTTGGTACTATTGCTAACAGGATTAACCGTTTCCAATATTCTTGGCAAACGGATTTACATTCTCTGGGAAAATGTACTCAGCAAAATCCCAGTTTTCAAAACAATTTACAGTAGTGTCAAGCAAGTTTCAGACACCCTACTCTCTAGTAACGGCCAAGCCTTTCGTAAAGCATTGCTCGTCCACTACCCGCATCAAGGGAGTTGGACCATTGCATTTCAAACAGGTACACCAACAGGAGAAGTGGCTGAAATACTGCCGCCAGATATGGTTAGCGTCTATGTGCCAACCACGCCAAACCCAACATCAGGCTTTTTCTTGATTGTTCCTAAATCAGAAACAAAAGAATTAGAGATGTCGGTGGATGAGGCATTGAAATACATCATATCGATGGGTGTTGTCGCCCCAAAACCCGGTGCACACCCTCACAAAGAAGAACACTAAGAATTTAGTTATACGCTTGAGCCAATGCTCAATAGCAAACAAGTAATTATCCAAATAGCGTCATTTTTGATAGAGAGTTTTAAAAGAATGAGAACAGATTACTGCGGACTAATTGATACCCGCTACCTTGGTCAGACAGTCACCTTATACGGTTGGACTCATCGTCGCCGCGATCATGGTGGCGTGGTATTTATTGATTTGCGTGACCGTGAAGGCCTAGTTCAAGTTGTTTGCGATCCAGATAATCAAACAGCGTTCCAAGTAGCAGATACTGTCCGCAATGAATTTGTTTTGAAAATTGTAGGTCGTGTACGCCCTCGCCCAGAAGGCACAACCAACAAAAATCTAATCTCTGGTGAAATTGAAGTCATTGCAGATGAGATTGAAGTACTCAACCCATCTGTCACCCCACCATTCATGATGGATGACGAAAATCTATCAGAAAACACACGTCTAACATACCGTGTGTTAGACCTTCGTCGCCCAGCAATGCAAAAGAACTTACGTCTACGCTACCGCGTTGCGATGTTGATCCGTAACTACCTAGACGCGCAAGGCTTCATCGACGTCGAAACACCAATGCTGACACGTAGCACACCAGAAGGTGCACGTGATTACCTGGTTCCTTCACGCGTTCATGACGGCCAATTCTTCGCGCTACCTCAGTCTCCACAACTATTCAAACAGCTATTGATGGTTGCTGGTTTTGATCGCTACTATCAAATCACAAAATGTTTCCGTGACGAAGATTTACGTGCTGACCGTCAACCAGAATTCACACAGATCGACTTGGAAACCTCATTCCTAACTGAAAATCAGATCATGGATATCACAGAAAGTATGGCAAAACATACTTTCAAAGAAGCCATTGGCGTTGATCTTGGCGACTTTCCACGCATGACCTACCAAGATGCAATGCATTTTTATGGCTCTGACAAGCCTGATCTACGTGTCACGCTGAAGTTCACTGAACTAACAGACCTAATGAAAACAGAAGAATTCAAGGTTTTCAGAGGCGCTGCAGATATGCCAAACGGCCGCGTTGTTGCTTTGCGCGTACCAAATGGTGCAACAATTTCTCGTAAAGAAATTGATGATTACACTCAATTTGCAGGCATCTATGGTGCAAAAGGTCTTGCCTACATCAAAGTAAATGACAAGACTAAAGTTACAAATGATGAGCACTCAGGTCTTCAATCACCAATCGTAAAATTCTTGTCTGTTGCGGCATTAGAAGAAATTCTAAAACGCACAGAAGCACAAGATGGCGACATCATCTTCTTTGGCGCAGACAAAGCCAAAGTAGTGAATGAATCAATCGGCGCATTGCGTATCAAAATTGGTCACGAAAGAGGCGAAGCCAACGGTTACTTCATCAGAGAGTGGCGCCCACTATGGGTGATTGACTTCCCAATGTTTGAACACGATGAAGAAGATGATCGCTGGACAGCATGTCACCACCCATTCACATCGCCAAAAGATGGCCATGAAGACTTAATGGTGAGCAATCCAGGCGCATGCTTGGCAAAAGCTTACGATATGGTACTTAACGGGTGGGAAATTGGCGGCGGTTCAGTCCGTATCCACCGCGCCGAAGTACAAAAGAAAGTATTTGATGCACTGAAAATTTCACCAGAAGAAGCTCAAAACAAATTTGGCTTCTTGCTAGATAACCTTCAGTTTGGCGCACCTCCACACGGCGGTTTAGCATTTGGCCTAGATCGACTAGTTACGTTAATGACCGGCGCAGAATCGATTCGTGATGTGATTGCATTCCCGAAAACACAACGTGCACAGTGTCTATTAACCAATGCACCGAATGAAGTGGATGAGAAACAACTTCGTGAGTTGCATATTAAGCTTAGAAATACACCTAAATTAGTAACAGAATAATTTGTTACTAGGTACAATAAAAAGCCGTCCACAGTTTGGACGGCTTTTTTTCTATCAAAAGAATAAAAACAAAGGTGGGTATATGTGGCAAGAGGAACGCTACCAAAGAATCAAAGCACTACTTAATACACAAGATCGTGTAACCATAGAACAGATCATATCAAACCTAGGGGTTTCAAGAGAAACCGTGCGCCGGGATCTCCTAAACATGGAGGAACAAGGACTCTTAAAAAGAGTGCATGGCGGCATTATTCGGATTGAAGACGAAGCGCCAATCACAGAAAGAGTGAATAGCCATGTAGTAGCCAAGAGAGAACTAGCAAAATCCATTTTGCCCTACATGCACAAAGGGATTACGCTAATGCTCGATGCAGGCACTACCAATTTATTAGTGGCAGAAGAACTAGGTATGTTGAGCGGGATCACAGTGATCACCAATTCTTTTGATATCGCCTTAAAATTGCGAAACAGTGTAACTGAACGTAATAGTGAGATTATTCTCCTTGGTGGAAATATATCTCTGCGCGCCCCTGCTACTACGGGCAGCACCACAGTCAGCGATCTAAGACGCTACCATGCGGATATTGCAATCCTTTCACCTGTTGGTATCGATGCAGAAAAAGGAGCATGCAATTTTGACTTTCAAGAAGCAGACATTGCTAGAACCATGTCAGAGCAATCAAACAGGAGTTTTATCCTAGCTGATCAAAGTAAAATTGGTTTAACCAGTAGAGCGCAGTTTTGTCCTCCTGAAAAAATCGATTTATTAATTACAAACAGTAAATCAGCAGAATGCCCAGGCTATACCGAACTCGCCAACGCAGTAAAAGCAGTGAAATTGTGCTAAATAAATGAAGATACCAAGCCACGCTATTCAATACACTATCCGCTCATGTTTTGAAGGTACATTAGCAACAAACTCAATTCAACTACCTCAATATCCTCATGCTTCTTGGATACAGCTATGCACAGATTTCCAAGGCATGCCAATTTTCATCATTAGCCACTTAGCAGAGCATACCAAAAATCTAGTTTCAGATCCTCGATGCTCTTTATTAGTTACAGCACAAGGAGAAACAGAAGCTAGCCCTAAGCGTTTAACAATCCTCGGACAAGCCAAAGCATTTACGCCATCAGAAATTGAAATAAGCCGATTTTCAAAACTCATACCACAAAGCGCGCTATATCTTAATATTGGTGGATTCGAGTTTTATCGATTAACACCTGAAAAGGTACGGTTTATCAGCAGTTTCGGAAAAATGGGCTGGTTAAATCTCGAAGAGTATATCGACAATAAACTAGCTTCTTGCAACTTGAGCTCAGAAGAATTAACTCATCTCAATCACTTACAAAAAGAAAAACGAGTTGAAATAGTAGCAGTAGATTCTTTTGGGGTAAGCACTGTAAATCTCGAGACACAGAAGGTACACTTTACACCAACAGACAATCCACTAAACAGCAATACTCAACTTATTGAGTGGG